>JANOXT010000201.1:0-6204 GCA_031418555.1 Lysobacterales bacterium
CGCGCCGCGTACTACGCCGGCCGCACCGTGCAGGTGCTGAAAGTCGCTGGCGCCGGCGCCGATCACCCGTGGCTGACCGATGTGCAGGAAAGCCGCTATCTGAAAGCGATGTTCTGTCGCGTGGTGGATTGAGCGGCGCCATGCCCGATACCACTCTCCTGTTGATCCTGCTGCTGGTCGCAACCGCGATCGTCCTTGTGCTGTTGGTCATCCTGCTGCTTCGGAAACCCGACGCCGCGCTCGACCGTCTGCGTGGGCGCGTCGAAGAAGCGTTGCGTGACGAACAGCGCGCCGGGCGCAGCGAACTGCGGCAGCAGCTCGACAGTCTGGAGTTGGCGCAGGCGCAGCGGATCGAAGGATTCGGCCGCAGTCTGGCCGATCTGACCCTGCGCACCGACGCGCGTCTGGACGAGCTGCGCGCCGCGCTTAACGATGATGCGCAGAAGTCGCGGATCGAGTTGGCGGGCGGGCAGAAACAGTTCGCCGACGGGTTGGGCGCGCAGCTGCGCGACCTCACTGATCGCAACGAACAGCGGCTCACCGAGCTGCGCGTCACGCTTGAACAGAAACTGCGCGAGCTGCAGACCGGCAATGAAGCGAAACTCGAGCAGATGCGCGCAACCGTCGACGAGAAACTGCAGTCGACGCTTGAGACGCGGCTGACCGAAAGCTTCGGCAACGTCGCGCAGATGCTGGTGCAGGTGCATCAGGGCCTGGGCGACATGAACAAGCTGGCGTCCGATGTCGGCGGTTTGCAGCGGGTGCTCAACAACGTGAAGTCGCGCGGTATTTTCGGCGAAGTGCAGCTGGCCGCGCTGCTGGAGCAGGTGTTCGCGCCGGACCAGTACGCGGCCAACGTCAAGACCGTGCCCGGCAGCGATGCCAGCGTCGAATTCGCGGTGCGGTTTCCCGGCTCCGAGCGCGACATGCCGGTGTGGCTGCCGATCGATGCCAAGTTTCCGCGCGAAGACTACGAGCGGCTGCTGGATGCGCAGGAGCTGGGCGATGTGGACGCCGCACGGTTGGCCGGCGACGCGCTGGAGCGTCAGGTGCGCAAACAGGCGCGCGATATTCACGATAAATACGTGTCGCCGCCGCATACCACCGAATTCGCGATCATGTTTCTGCCGACCGAAGGCCTGTACGCCGAAGTGCTGCGGCGGCCGGGGCTGGTCGAAGCGCTGCAGCGCGATCAGCGCATCGCGGTCGCCGGGCCAACCACGCTGCTGGCGCTGATGACCAGCTTCCAGATGGGTTTCCGCACGCTCGCCATCCAGGAGCGTTCCAGTGAAGTGTGGCGCACGCTGGGCGCCGTCAAAACCGAGTTCGCGAAGTTCGGCACGGTACTGGACGGGGTCAAAAAGAAGCTTGACGAAGCCAGCAACAAGATCGAGGAAACCAGCGTGCGTTCGCGCGCGCTGGGGCGGAAGCTGCGCGAAGTGGAAGCACTGCCGGCGGGCGAAGCGCAGAAACTGCTGGGCGATATCGCGACCGAAGATGAAGCCAGCGAGGAGGGTTGATCGCAGAGGTTATGGCGCCCCCGGAATCACCGGAATCGCGTTGATCGGCACCGTCGGGTTGTCGTCGCCGTTGTCCAGATAGTCGGGTAAGGATTCATCTGCTTCGTTCTTGCGCTCGCCGAAGATCTGATACTGCCGGCGCTGCATCCAGGCGTCGCGGACCAGCGCGTAATCGTCGGTGGCGCCCTCGCGCATCCGGTCGATGGCCAGCAACTGCGTACGCACATCGACCAGTTGCAACCCCTGAAGAAAGACGCGCAGCTTGTCGTCCCCGATGCGTCGGATCGGCGACAGCGGCGAATCGCCCGCCATGCCCAGCGCATCGCGGATGGTGCGTGGTCCGAACAGCGGCAGCTCCACGTAGCGCGAGCGCTTCCAACCCCACACACCCAGCGTCTGCCCGAAATCTTCGCTTTTGTTCGGAAGGTTGGCCGAAGTGGCCGGGTCGAAGACGCCGCCGATGCCGAGGGTGCTGTTGAGCAGGAATCGGCCCAGCGCCTGTCCTGCCTGCTTGGGCTTGCCCTGCAGAAGCGCATTCAGCGCACTCACCGGCTGGCCCAGATTGTTGAAGAAGTTACCCACGCCCAGGCGCACCGGACGCGGCGTCACTTTCACATAGACGCTGGCCAGGGGTTTGGCGATGCGGCGGTCCACGGCCTCGTTGAAGCGATGCACGCGCCGGTTCAGTTTCTCCAGCGGGTCGTAGCTTACCGGCTGGGTCGCGGGTGCGGGCAGGGTCGAATCAGCGATCGGGTCGTACTCCTCCGCGACCACGCCGTCGCCATAGATGGCGGCGAAATCCTGCTCGGCTTCGGTCGGCGCCTGTGCGCCCGGTTCCTCCGCACCAGTCGCGCTGTTGTCGACCGGTCTTGAAGCATCGTCTGACTTTGCCGCCATGGCTGCGGGGGCAGATTCGGCAGCATCGGCGGACGGTTGTTGAGCGATGGTGCTGTCCGTGGCCGTCGCTTCAACGACGGTCATTAAGGGCGGTGCGTCTAGCGAGGCGGCCTTGTGCGCGCAGCCGCTGGCAAGCAGCGTGGCGAGGACAAGAGCAGCCCGGGGGAGGAGGCGCGGAGTCGTCATAGGACGAGTGTAGCCGGTGAAGTAGCGGTGGAGCCTGCGCCAAAAGCCATGTCAGTCGCGGACGAAAGCAAGGCCATGACCCAGCCGATAGGCCGCGCGCAGCTCGGCGAAACCCGCCGGACTGCCGTCGATCTCGACCGGGCCGCAGCGCGCCGCGAGCAGCGAAATCAAGGCCAGACCGGCGCTGTCGATCGATCCGACTGCCCCCAGATCGAAACGGCGCACGCCCTGCAGGTCGGTGGGAATGCGCGGCCACAGACCAGCAATGGCGTCGCAACGCAGCGGCCCCTCGAAACGCAGTGTTTCGTCGGCGCGCACGATGCTGGAGGCCATATTCACTCGCCCGCGTCCGCCTTGATCTGGCCATTGCGCAGCTCGGTGGCGACCTGGCGGATGGTTTTGCGCTGCAGCTCTGCGTCGAACTGGTTGCGGAAGGTCTGCACGTAGGACACGCCTTCCACCATCACGTCGAACACTTTCCACTGCGCGCCGGTTTTGCGCATCAGATAATCGACCGGAATCGCGGCGCCGCCCTGACGCAGGAATTCGCTGGAGACCTTGACGCCCAGCCCGCGCGGCAGCGGCGTTTCCGACTTCACCCGCACCCGCAGCTGGGTGTTGAAGTCGAGCAGCGACGAGCCGTAGCGCTGCATGAGGTTGTCGGCCAGCGCATCGGCGAACAATTTCACGTCCTCGTCCGCGGCGCCGCGGCCGTGGCGGCCCAATACCTGACGTGCGGCGTAGTCGCGGTCGAACATCGCGTTGAATTCGGTGCTGATGAACTGGCGCAGCGCGGGACGGTTCTTGCTGAACTCGGCTCGGCGTTTTTCCAATGTGCTCAGCACCCGCTGGCTGTTGTTGAGTACCAGCTGGCTGGGCGTGCCCTGCATGGAGGCCGATACCGGCGCAGCGGCGCGTTGGGTGGTCTGGCCGAACGCCGGCACTGCCGCTGCAAACACGGCGGCGCCGATCAGGACGTACACAAAACGATGATTCGCGGTCATGGGGTCGGGGTCTGCTCGGTGGGGGAGGCGTCTGAAGAGGCGTTTGAGTCGGCAGCGTCCGGTTTGGTTCCGTTCTTGGTTCCACTGTCGGTGCCGGTGCCGCCGAAAATATATTTGCCGGCCATCTGGATCAGATCGACCGCCGGCGTGGTGAACGCGATTTCCTCGCCCGGCTTCAACACTTCCATATCGCCGCCCGGCTGCAGGCCCACGTAGCTTTCGCCGAGCAGGCCGCCGGTAAGAATGCCGGCCGAGGTGTCGATCGGCAGATCCTTGTAGCGGCTGTCGATGCTGAGCGTGACCACGGCGTCGAGTTTCTTCGGATCCAGTTCGATCGTATCGACTTTGCCGATGGCGACGCCGCCGATCTTCACCGGCGCCATCGGCCGCAGCTGTCCGAGGTTGGTGAAGCGGGCTTTGAGGTCGTAGGTGTCTTCGCCGAAACCGAAGCGGCCGTTGGTGGACGCGATCGCCAGCACCAGCAGCGAGGCCAGGGCCAGCAGCAGAAAGGCGCCGACGGCGAATTCGAGGCGTGGGCCGCGTGCACTCATGATGAAGAAACCTCTTGGAAAAAACAGTCTTTGAAAAGGATGTGTCTGCAATGCATATCGGGGGCAAACAGAGTGGTCATCATGATCACCGGAACAGGAAGGCGGACAGCACGAAGTTGAACATCAGCACCAGCAGCGAGGCGTTGACCACCGCGCGGGTAGTGGCGACCGAGGTGCCCTCGATCGTCGGTTCGGCGTGAAAGCCCACGTACGACGCGACCAGCGCCGCGGTGCCGCCGAACACCGCCGATTTCAGGAACGCCGGCAGGAAGTCTTCATGCACATCCACCGCATCCTTCATCACTTGCCAGAAGCCGCCGTTTTCGATGCCCAGCACCTGCACCGCCTGGAACCAGCTGGCGGCAATGGCGAAGCAGCAGAAGAAGGCAGTGAGCATCGGCACCGTGAGCACCGCCGCCCAGAATCGCGGCGCGACCGCTTTGCCGACCGGGTCGATGCCCATCAATCCAAGCGCAGTGATCTGGTCGGTCGCGCGCATCAGCCCGAGCTCAGCGGCAATCGAACTGCCGGCGCGGCCGACGAACAGCAGCGCGGTAAGCACCGGCGCCAGTTCGCGATACATGCCCAGACCGATCAGCGCGCTGATCTGATTCGCGGCGCCGTAGGTCTGCAGCGCGCGATAGCCCAGCAGGGTGATCGACAGACCGACGAAGGCGCCGCCGACCGCGATGATCGGCAGGCTGCGCGCGCCGATCTTGTAGATCTCGCGCACAAGCTCGTGCCAGAAATCCGCGGTCGGTTTGGTGGCGCGGAACACCGACAGCGAAAACAGGCCGGCGCGCCCGATCCCGCGAACCGTTTCGGTGAGGGCCATCACGCGGCCTCCGTGCGTGCAATGGCATCGAACGGAATGGGGCCGTCGGGTTCGCCCTTGAGAAACTGGCGGATCAGCGGGTCGCCGGTAGTCTCGAGTTCCGACGGTGTGCCGTCGAACACGATGCCGCCGTTGGCGATCACCACCGCGCGGTCGGCGATCGGCAGGGTTTCGTGCACGTGATGGGTGACGATGATGCTGGTCAGGCCGAGGCTGTCGTTGAGGCGCGAGATCAGGCTCATGATCACGCCGCTGGCGATGGGGTCCAGTCCGGTCAACGGTTCGTCGTAGATCATCAGCGGCGGGTCCAGCGCCAGTGCCCGGGCCAGCGCCACGCGCCGCGCCATGCCGCCGGACAGCTCGCGCGGATACAGGTCTGCAGCGGCGCGCAGGCCCACCGCATGCAGCTTCATCTCCACCAGATGACGGATGACCTCTTTGGGAAGGTCGGTGTGGGTGCGCAGCGGCAGCGCCACGTTCTCGGCGGCGGTCAGATCGGTCAGCAGGCCGTTGCCCTGCAGCAATACGCCGATACTCTTGCGCAATTCCAGCAGCGCGCGCTTGCGCTGTGGCACCGGCTGGCCAAGCACTTCGACCGTGCCGGCCGAAGGCTCCAGTTCGCCGGTCAACGCCGACAGCAGGGTCGATTTGCCGCAGCCCGATGGCCCGAGAATGGCGGTGATACTGCCGCGCGGCACGCTCAGATTGATATCGCGCAGGATCGTGCGCGCGCCGCGATCGAGGCGGAGGCCGGTGACACGGACAGCGGCGGAAGCATTGGGGGGCATCGGGTCTTCGCGGAAGTAGGGCAACGGCGGAAGGCTGAAACCTGTTCAGGATGGCGGCTGCAGGCTGAATCCATCAGGAGTGACGGCGGTTGGTCAGCGCCGGCAGGCGATTGTCCACGGCCCGGGCAGGCTTGTCTGCGTGCGGTCGACAGGGGCTGTGTTCTACCGGCGCTGCGGTCGGGCTTGTGCACGTGCCCGGCAGCGGCGAGCATGTCGTCCGCTGCCGGACCGTGCAGCAGGGGCACGACAGGGGAGCCGCACTTCATGGAATTGCTGACGCTGGAACATTTCGCCGGCTGCGTGAATGAGACGTTCACCGCCGCGATGAACGATATGGACCTGGAGTTCGTGCTGGTCGAAGCCCGCCCGCTGCCGGCCAGAGCCGACAACGCGATGCGCGCCCCGTTCTCGCTGCTGTTTCGT
>JANOXT010000202.1:0-7329 GCA_031418555.1 Lysobacterales bacterium
CGGCGGCTTCCGCATCGGGGGCTTCCGCATCGGCGCAGACGCAGCAAACCGCGACCGGGTCCGTGCAGCAAGCTTCTGTGAGTGCGCAAGCCGCCGCCCTGCCGTCCATGCGCAGCGGGGACATCGATCCCATACCGTATACCCAGCCTGCCGCTACCGAGCCCGCCGCGGAGGCGCCGATCACCGGTCGCGCCCGCTTCGACGTTCCCGAGTTCCCTGCGCAGCCATCGGCCAGCGCTGCAGCAGCGGGCCCGAATCTGCCGCCGCCGCTGCCGTCGCAGCCTGCAGCGCCTCAGCAAGCAACCCCGCAGCGCGCCGCGCAGGCGCCCCGCCCCCAGCGCCCGCCGCCCGCGCCGCCGGCCGATCCTTTCGCGCCGATCATCGACGGCGTGCGCGGTTGGTTCACCGAGGGCAATGTGCCGGTGAAGATCGGCATGCTGGTGCTGCTGGCCGGCGTTGCCGCGCTGTTGAAGTACGCCAGCGATCAGCATTGGCTGGTGGTGCCGATCGAACTGCGACTGGCCGCGATTGCCGCCGCCGCCATCGGCGGGCTTGTGTTCGCCTGGACGCAGCGGGAAACGCGGCGGCCGTTCTCGCTGTCGCTGCAGGGCGGCGCCATCGGCGTGCTGATGCTGGTGACCTTCGCGGCGTTCAAGCTGTATCACCTGATCCCCGCCAGCGCGGCGTTCGCTATCACGATCGCGCTGGTCGCCGGTGTGGGTGTGCTGGCGGTGCTGCAGGATGCCTTGGCATTGGCGGTGTTCGGCATCCTCGCCGGCTTTCTCGCGCCGATCTGGCTGTCCACCGGCAGCGGCAATCACGTCGCGCTCTTCGGCTATTACGCGGTGCTGAACGTTGGCATCTTCGGCATCGCATGGAATCGGCCGTGGCGCCTGCTCAATCTGCTGGGCTTTGTGTTCACCTTCGGCATCGGCACGCTGTGGGGCGTGCTGCAGTACAAGCCGGAGAAATTCGCCACCACCGAGCCCTTCCTGCTGCTGTTCTTCGCGCTGTATTTGCTGATTCCGATTTTCTATGCGCGCGGACGCAGTCAACGCAGCGATCACGACGATGACCGCAAGGGCAACGCGCATGCGCTGGTCGACGGCACGCTGGTGTTCGGCACGCCGCTGGTGGCATTCGCGCTGCAGGCGGGCTTGCTGCACGGCGGCGGGTTCGGCGACGGCCGGATGCCGCTGGCGTTTTCCGCGCTGACCGTGGCTGCGATCTATGCGCTGCTGGCAGCATTCCTGCGCGGTCGCGACCGCTTCGCATCGCTGGTCGATACCTATGCGGTGCTGGCGGTAGGCTTCTCGACGCTATCGGTGCCGTTGGCGCTGTCGGCGCGCGCAACCGCCAGCGTGTTCGCGCTGGAAGGCGCGGGGCTGGTCTGGCTGGGCGTGCGTCAGCAGCATCGTTTGCCGCAGATCGCCGGCCTGCTGCTGCAGTTCGCCGCGGCTCTGGCCTTTGTGCTGGGCATCGGCGGGATGAGCAGCGGGTTCTCGCCGAGCGGAGCGATGGTGCATACCGCGATTGCGAATCCCGCTTTCATGGCCGCGCTGCTGATCGCGTTGGCCGGTTTCGCCACCGCGTGGACCTACCGCCGCACGCTCGACAGCACCCTGGTCGGTGTGCTCACGCTGTGGGCATCCGGCTGGTGGATGTTTGCGGGTCTGCATGAAATCGTCGAGTACGTGGCGTACGCGCATCGCGTCGATGCGATGTTCGCGTTCGTCGCATTCACCGGATGGATCACTGCGGAATGGCGCCGTCGTGAGGGCGGGATGGCCGCGCTGGGCGGCATCGCCGCAGCCGCGCTGGCGCTGGGCGTGCCGTTCGCGCTGGCGCAAACCGGAACGCATGCGCAGCCGTTCGCCGAATGGGGCATCGCCGCATGGCTGCTGTATGCGGTCTTCGGTTGGCGCAGCCTGATGTGTCTGCGCGGCGCTGGCGCGCTCATCCGCGGCATCGCCCACAGCGGCTGGTGGTGGTCCTGGACGATCGCGACGATGTCTCTGCTGCACGAATGGGTGCAGCATTCGAGCCTGGGCAACGGTTGGCTGGCCGCAGCGACCGGCGTGCCGCTGCTGGCGCTGGCCGCCTTGCTGCAGATACGCCCGGCGCTGCTGGCGCCGCCGCTGGCGGAAGGCTTCGACGCTTATCGCCGGCCGCTGCGGATCTCGGCGCAGCTGGCGCTGACGCTGTTCTGGTTGATCTCGCTGCTGTTCCCCGGCGACAGCACGCCACTGCCGTGGGTCGCACTGCTCAATCCGCTGGAACTGCTGCAGTTGGCGGCACTCGCGCTGGTGGCGTGGTGGGCCTGGAGCGGCGACCGCAGCCAGGTGTCCGCACGCATCCGGGTACCGCTGTTCGCGCTGTCGGCATTCGTCTGGATCACCTTCGCCACGCTGCGCGCCACCCACCACTGGGGCGGCGCAGACTGGTCGCCGTCGATGCTGGACGACAACGTCGTGCAGACCGCGTTGACCGTGGTCTGGAGCGTGCTCGGTGTGCTCGGCTGGATCTTCGGCTCGAAACGCGGCGATCGTCTGTTGTGGGGCGCGGGCGCGGTGCTGATGGGCGTCGTGCTGCTCAAGCTGGTTCTGATCGACCGCAGTCATCTGGGCAATCTGTTCGGCATCGTGTCGTTCATCGCCTACGGCTTGCTGTGTACGGCCGTGGGCTATTTCGCCCCGGCACCGCCGCGGCGTGCGGCATCGGCGGAGGTTTCGGCATGAAGCGCGGATACACAACAGTGTCGACATGCGCCATCGCGATGAGCATTGCATTCGCGGCCGTCGCAGCGCAGCCCGAGGTGTCGAGCGCGAACGGCGATTACGCTTATCGCTGGCCGCTGCAGGCCGAAGGCCAGAACGCGGCGTGGCAGTTCGAGCTGACGCCCGAGGTCTACGCCGCATTGATCGATCCGGGCCTGGGCGATTTCGATGTCGTCAACGCCGATGGCCAAACGGTGCCGGTCGCGCGGTTGACCGTCGACCCGACCGCGCAGCCGGGTGTCGCGCAGGTATCGCTGCCGGTGTTCGCGCTGTCGCGTCGCGGCGGCGATGGCGGTCGCGATGATCTGTCGCTGCGGCTCGAGCGCGATATGGACGGCCGCCTGCGCATGCTGCAGGCCGATGTCACCACGGCCGCAGCGCAGACCCAGATCGATTACGTGATGGACGCGGATATCAGCCGCGACCCGAAGCGGCCGTCATCGGTAGAGCGCCTCGACCTGAGCTGGCCCGACGGCGGGGATGTGCATGCGCGGTTCGCGGTGGAAGGCAGCGAAGATCTTGAACAGTGGCAGACCCTGGTCGATGCTGCAGCGGTCATGTCGCTGCATCGCGACGGTGCGGTGCTGCAGCGGCGCGATATCGCATTGCCGGTCACCTCGCTGCGCTATCTGCGCCTGCGTCAGCTGGATGGCGACCCGCTGCCCGGCCTGCAGGTCAGCGCGCGACGCACCCGCGCCGGCGTCTCGTCGCCGCAGTGGCGGCGGCTGCGCGCCGGCTTCGTCGACAGCGGTCTGGATGATGTCGACAAGATGTTCGTGTACCGCTATCGGCTGCCCGCCAGACTCCCCGTCGGCCGGATCGACGTCACGCTGGGCACCGACAACGGCACTGCGGAGGTGATCGTCGATGCGCAGAACGGCGCGCCGGACAACGCGCCATGGACGCCGATCGGGCGCGCGCTGCTGTTCCGTCTGCAGCAGAACGGCATGCGGATCGACAACGAAGACTATGTGCTGACCGCACCGCTGACATCGCGCGACTGGCGGCTGCGCAGCCCGGTCGAACTGGTGCCGTCGCCGTCTGTCGAAGTGGCCTATCTGCCGGACCGCTTCGTCTTTCTCGCCCAAGGCCGCGGGCCGTACTCGCTTGTCGCAGGCAGCCGCAGCGCGCGGCGGACATCCCTCCCCGTGGAAGAGGCGCTGGCGCCGCTGCGCGCCCGCCTGGGCAAAGACTGGACGCCGCCTGTGGCGACCCTTGGCGCGCGTGCGGCCGCTGCGGGGACTGCCGCGTATGCCAAACAGGAGACGCCCACCGACTGGCGCGGCTGGCTGCTGTGGGGGTTTCTGATTCTCGGTGCCGCGATCGTCGGCGGTTTTGCGGTGAGCCTGCTGCGGCAGAAGCCCGCTGGCGTGTAATGCCTGCTGTGCGATACAAACATACTGCTATTGAAATCAAGAGGACATGATCGAACGCCTCCTCCGTAGCATGGTCTTGTAGAAGCGAGCGCTATGGCGCGACGGCTGCGGGAGCGACGGCTGTCGCGATGGCTTGCGACGAGTCTTTCAGCAAACCTGTCGCGACTTCCATCGCTCCCACAGCCGTCGCTCCCACAGCCGTCGCTCCCACAACACCGAAGATGTGTTCCTTCTCCCTGCACAGCGGGGAGAAGGTGGCGCGCAGCGCCAGATGAGGGGCCGACGCAGCAGTCGTCATCCGTCGCGAAGTGCGCCCCTCAGGGCCTGCGGCCACCCTCTGCCCGTGCGAGGCACGGGGAGAGAGTGCATGTTTTGAGTTGCTGAGGGACACAGAATCTCCCATCGGGTTGCCATTGCCCGGCAGGAAACGAGCACCGACAATGCGCCTCTGCTTTCAAGGAGCCCCGCATGTCTATCGTCCGCATGACCGATCTCGATCTCGCCGGCAAGCGCGTGTTGATCCGCCAGGATCTCAATGTGCCGGTTGCCGACGGCAACGTCACTTCCGATCAGCGCATCGTCGCCTCGCTGCCCACGCTCCAGCTCGCGCTGGCGCGCGGTGCGGCGGTGATGGTGATGTCGCATCTGGGCCGGCCGAAGGAAGGCGTGTGGAGCCAAGCCGATTCGCTGGCGCCGGTGGCGAAGCGGCTGGGCGAACTGCTCGGCCGCGACGTGCCGCTGGTGAAAGCATGGATCGATGGCGTCGACGTGGCGCCGGGCCAGTTGGTGCTGCTCGAAAACTGCCGCATGAACGTGGGCGAGGGCAAGGACGACGAAGCGCTGTCGCAGCAGTACGCCGCGCTGTGCGATGTGTTCGTGATGGACGCCTTCGGCACCGCGCATCGCGCGCAGGCGTCCACGCACGGCGTCATCAGATGTGCGAAGCAGGCCGCGGGGGGGCCGCTGCTGATGGCCGAACTGGATGCGCTGGCGAAAGCGCTGGAACACCCCGCACGGCCGCTGCTGGCGATCGTCGCCGGCAGCAAGGTCAGCACCAAGCTCGAACTGCTGGCGTCGCTGGTGTCGAAAGTCGATCAGCTGATCGTCGGCGGCGGCATCGCCAATACGTTTATCGCTGCGATGGGCTATGGCGTCGGCAAATCGTTGGTGGAAATGGATCTGCTCGATACCGCGCGCCGGATCATCGCCGATGCCAAAGCGCGCGGCGCCGATATTCCGATCCCCAGCGATGTGGTGGTCGCTTCCGCATTCAAGGCCGATGCGCCGGCTACCGTCAAAGCCGTCGATGCGGTGACTGCCGACGACATGATTCTGGACATCGGTCCCGACACCGCTGCGCGCTATGCCGCGTTGATCCACAGCGCCGGTACCGTGGTCTGGAACGGCCCGGTCGGCGTGTTCGAGTTCGACGCCTTCGGCAAGGGCACCGAAACCCTGGCCCGCGCGATCGCCGACAGCGCCGCGTTCTCGATTGCTGGCGGCGGCGACACGCTTGCCGCGGTCGACAAATACGGTATCGAGAATGACATCTCCTACATCTCAACCGGCGGCGGCGCCTTTCTCGAATTCCTCGAAGGCAAGACCTTGCCGGCGGTGGCGGCGCTGCAGGCGAGGGTAGGGTAATCCCCGAAGTCTGTCATCCCGGGCGCATGCGAGGGACCTGTTTTTGAATCGCCGATACATCTGCCAAAAACGGATCCCTCCTCAGCCTTCGTCTGCGTTCGGGATGACACGTTTTCTCTTTTGCTTGGATCCTCGACCTGCATGCAAACCCTTTTCTTCGACCTCGACGGCACCCTGATCGACTCCGCCGTCGGCATTACCCGCTGCGTCGCGCATTCGCTTGAGCGCATGGGTCATCCCGGCCTGCCGGAACAGACCCTGCGCGGCTGGATCGGGCCGGCGCTGCGCGTGAGCTACGGTCAATTGTTCGACAATCCGGCCGACATCGAGCGCGCGGTCGAGCTGTACCGCGAGCGGTTCGAGATCGAAGGCTGGCGCGAGCACACCGTGTATGAAGGCATCGGCGATGCGGTGGAAGCGGTGCATGCCGCCGGGCATCGGCTTGCGGTGGTCACCGCCAAGAACGAGCCGCATGCGCGCAAGATCGTGACCACGCTGCCGTTCGGGCACCGCTTCGAGGACATCATCGGCGCGACCCCCGACGGACGGCTCAGCCACAAGCCAGAACTGATCGCCGAGGCGCTGATGCGGCTCGATCTGCGCGCTGAGGATTGCATCATGATCGGCGACCGGCATATGGATATCGAGGGCGCGCTGCACCACCGCATGCGCGGCATCGGCGTGCTGTGGGGCTTCGGCAGCGAGGATGAATTGCGCGATGCCGGCGCGTACGCATTGGTACGGACACCGGACGCGCTGCCGGTACTGCTGAGCGGGATTTGAGCGGCAATGCCTGCGGCTGTGATCGTTTGCAGCGCCAGCATCCAGTGATTGCCCCGGTGATTGCCGTGTCAGCGTGATAGCGTTGTCCGAGCCCCGCTCCGACCACAGTAGACATGACCGAACAACGCCGCCGCACCAAAATTCTCGCCACGCTGGGCCCCGCCACCGATGCCCCTGGCGTCCTCGACGCGCTGCTGCGTGCCGGCGTGGACGTGGTCCGCCTCAATTTTTCGCACGGCGATCCGTCCGAGCAGATCGCACGCGCCGAAGCGGTGCGCGCGGCGGCGGCGCGTGTCGGCACCGAGGTCGGCATCCTCGCCGATCTGCCGGGCCCGAAGATCCGCATCGAGAAATTCGCGAACAGCAAAGTGCAGCTGCGCGCCGGCGAACGCTTCGATCTGATCGCCAGCGACGACGCGCCGCTGGGCGACGAACATCAGGTCGGCGTGAGTTATCACGGCCTGCCCGGCGATGTCGTCCCCGGCGACACGCTGCTGCTGGACGATGGCGTGGTGCAGCTGCAGGTCACCGCAATCGAAGGCCAGCGCATCATCACGACTGTGCTCAACGACAGCGAACTGTCGAATCGCAAAGGCCTCAACAAACTTGGCGGCGGTCTGTCGCTGGGCGCGCTGACCGAACGCGATTGTGAATTGATCGCGGTCGCCGCGCAGCTCAACGCCGACTTCATCGCGGTGAGCTTTTGCCGCAACGCCGCCGACATGAACGAAGCACGTCGTATTGCGCGC
>JANOXT010000203.1:0-5848 GCA_031418555.1 Lysobacterales bacterium
CCCGGACGTCGGCGGATTGGGCCCGACACCGTACTCGATGGTGAATCCCTGCGGGAAACGCGCGGTGTCGGTGCCGGTCGCGCCCTGGAAATAATCGCCCGCGCCGTGACCGGTCGCGGGGAACAGCGGCGATGGACCCGGCACATCGGCCACGCGCGCTTCATCGCTGTTGAAGTTCTCGCACAGCACCACATTAGTGGCCGGCGAAATGCTGGGATTGGAGTAATCCAGACGCGGGTAGTAAATCTGACCCGGGAAGACCACACCGGTACCGGGATCGCCCCAGAACTGCGCACCCTGCAATTGTTCGTTGGTCGAACTGGGAGTACCGGGAACCAGACCCGACCATGCGTTGGCCCACGTCCGCGTGACGTATTTGTAAACGCCACCAGGCAACGACGCGACCACCGTCACCGGCAGGCCATTGTTGCGATCAGGCGAAGACGACGGCGCCGGACGCGGGTCGACGATGAGATTGCCGTTGCCGTCGCGTATTTCAGATGCTGGAATATCGTTGGCCAGATTGATCTGACCACCCGCGTTCAAAATGTCCTGCAGCGGCACAAAAAAACGGGTGACGAATGTCGTCAAACGCGCGGGATTGGACGTATTCGGATCCTGCTGGACAGCCGTATTCAAACCACCGGCAATCAGGAATTGATTGGCTTCGCCGGCCTGCGGCGCGATGACGATATTGCCAGTGCCGCCAGGACCGTTGGTAACCGGCGTGCCCTGCGCAGGACAGCTGATGGTGCCCTGCAGGCCATCGGCCTTGAAGCAGTCGTACCACACCGCGTTCGCAGGAAAATTGGTGGCCTGATCGCGAAGCGTGACCGGACCGATGACCGGCTCGCCGCCTTTTGAACTGGCGCCCGACGGGTCGTACTGGTCGACATAGACATACCAGCCAACCAAGTAGCCTTCCTGACCGTTGTAGGTGATGGCCTGCTGGGCGTAAAACGCATCTTTACGGAAGTCGGTTTTTGGGCGTGCAGAGACTGCTACCACCGGCGCCAGCTGCTGCGGATTGTTCGCCGCGGCGCAATCGCTGGTAACGACATTCACTGGCACCTGATTCAGCGCACCGCCGATGATGTTGCCTTCGCGGCCGAAAATATTGACTTTGACCGACGCCAGCAGGGCGCTGGACAGATCGCCGGATGTTGTGCGGTCGATGGCGCCGATGTTGCAAACCAGCGTCCTCCCATCCGCACTGACCGAGCCGCCACCGGAGCATTGTGCCGGCAGGCCATCCCACGTGGCGATCGTCTGACCACCGACCTGCGGCAGTGTCGATGTGAAGGTGACGTTGTTTTCGGACTCGCCAGCGCGGATACGGAAGTTGAACCGATAAACGAAGGTGTCGTTGTTGCGCACCACGGAGTCCGCAGCGCAGGCATCGTTGCCCGCCGTGTGCGCAGTCCCGCCCACGCTGCAGGTATCGCCGGTATTGAACGGCCCGGTGCCCGTCGACTGCAGCGCCGCATTGAAATTGTCGAGGCCGCAGGACTGCGCGAACGCGCTGGCCGAGCACACACCGCCGACGGCGATCATCGCGAGGGTCGCGGCAAAACGCC
This sequence comes from Lysobacterales bacterium, assembly GCA_031418555.1. GTDB lineage: Bacteria > Pseudomonadota > Gammaproteobacteria > Xanthomonadales > Xanthomonadaceae > Lysobacter_I. The sequence continues at coordinate 1,578 of JANOXT010000203.1, forward strand.
GCATCGAACGCTTCGAGAGATTGGATTTCACGTGGTCACCTGGAGGCTTGCTCAGCATTCGAGCGTCGCCATTGGATAAAAGTCGAGATTGCATCTGGACAGATTCATGTCGAATCGGTCGGCTGCGGGTCAAGCGGACGGCCGCATCGCGGCTAGGCCCGAGACGGAGACTGCGGATAAGCGTCGAATGGGCGCCGGACGGCGAGGCACGTATGTGCCACACGTGAAACGCGCCCTGCTTGGAAAAACGATCGAAAACGGCATACGCATTCCCCAATGCAATCCTTTAAGCCGGAAGCGTTCCGCGAAAACAGCTGTTGGAAACGCCGCTGATCCATCAACAGCCGATCGGCGCAACCTCAAACGGTCACACGAATCTGCAGTGCTTGAACAAGTCGGTGCGGATCATAGGCAAGCGCTATCGCGTTGGCGAAAGAATTTGAATCCGAAATCATCAAATAGAGACAATGGTCACATTTCAAGCCTTCGCAATCGATGTCATCAGCTCAATTTGGGCTTACGACCCGCAGGTTCAGGTGCCTTGCGCCCCGGACCCAGCTTTCGTGTGAGGGTGTTGCGGCCGAGACCCAGCTTGGCCGCCGCTTCGGAACGATGGCCGCCGGTATGCGCCAGCGCGGCATCGAACAGGACCCGGTCGAAGCGCGCGCGGGCATCGGCATGCAGATCGTGCGCTGCCGCTTCCAGACGCGCCCGGGCCCAGGCGCCAAGTGCGATCTCCCAGTCCGTGGAGGCCGACAACGCAGTTCGATTCGCCCCCGTGTCGATGAAAACATCCTCCAGATCGACCGGCGCGATCACATCGCCCGGCGCCAGCGCCGCGAGCCGCCAGCACAGGTTTTCGAGTTCGCGGACATTGCCCGGCCAGTCGTGCGCGAGCAGACGCTGCAGCGCCGCCGGCGCGAAACGTTTCATCGGGGCTTTGAATTTCAGCGCCGCCGCGCGCAGGAACCGTTCGGCCAGACGCGGAATATCATCGCGCCGCGCGCGCAGCGGCGGCAGCGGCAACCGCACCACGTCCAGACGATGCATCAGATCGGCACGAAAGCGGCCTTCGGCAACCAAGGCATTGAGATCCTGATGCGTCGCTGCGATCACGCGCACGTCGACGCGGATCAGTTCGCGTCCGCCGACGCGGAAGAATTCGTTCTCGGCCAGCACGCGCAGCAGACGGGTCTGCAGCGGCAGCGGCATGTCGCCGATTTCATCGAGAAACAGCGTCCCGCCGTCGGCCTGTTCGAAACGGCCGATGTGGCGTCTGCTGGCACCGGTGAACGCACCGGCTTCGTGCCCGAACAGCTCGCTTTCCAGCAGTTCCGACGGAATCGCCGCAGTGTTGAGCGCAACAAAAGGCTTGCGCGCGCGCGGCGATTCGCGATGCAGCGCGCGTGCTACCAGCTCCTTGCCGGTGCCCGTTTCGCCGGTAACCAGCACCCCCAGCGGCGCCTGCGCCAGGCGCCCGATGGCGCGGAACAGCGCCTGCATCGCCGGCGTATCGCCGACCAGCGCATCGGCCGCGGGAATATGCGCATCGGGCACTGGCCCTGCATCGTCTGTGCCGTGGTCGCGCAGCGCGTGCAGCGGTGCAAGCACCTCCGCCGCCAGCGCAACCGCAGCATCAAGGTCGAACGGCTTGGATAGAAATTCGCGCGCGCCGCCGCGAAACGCACCGGCGGTGCTGGCGATATCGGTATAGGCGCTCATCACGATCACCGGCAATGTCGGATGCCGCGCCTTGAGCGCATCCAACAGCACAAGGCCATCGTCGCCGGGCATGCGCACATCGGTGAACAGCAGATCGGGCACCGCGCGAACCGCGATCGCGTCCAGCACCGCGCGCGCCGAATCGAATGCGGTCACGTCGTAACCCGCTTCGCGCAGCGCGGTCGCCAGCACGAAGCGCACCGCGCGATCGTCGTCGACGACCCAGACCGACTCGGTGTTGATCGCCTGATCATTCTTCATTGATGCGTGTCCTTGCGTGAGCATGATCGTCGCGCGCCGGCGGTGCGAACGGCAGCAGCACGGTGAACACGGTGTGGCCGGTGCGCGAGCGATAGCTCAGCGAACCGCGATGCTCGCGCGCCACCTGCTGCGCCAGCGCAAGACCCAGCCCGGTGCCCTCGGCGCGGCCGCTGACCAGCGGCAGAAATACCTGCTCGGCCAGCGCTTCGGGCACACCGCGGCCGTCGTCGGAAATCTCCAGCCGCAGCGCACGCGCATACGCCGCATCGCCGATACGTACACCGCGCTCCACGCGCGTGCGCAGACTGACGCTGGCAGCGCCGGCTTCGATCGCATTACGCACCAGATTCCACACCGCCTGAGTCAGCCGGTCGGCATCGCCCGGTAATTCCGGCAGCGACGGGTCGTAGTCGCGAATCAGTTTCACCGCCCAGCCCGCGTCGCTTTCGGCAAGCCGCAGCACGCGCTCCAATACGACGTGAATGTTCAGCGGCTCGTGCGCGCGCGCCGGCTGCGGCGACAGCAGACGGTCGATCAATTCGGTCAGCCGCGCGACTTCCGATTCGATCAACTCAGTGAGTTCGCGGGCCTCGTCGCTCTCAACCCGTCGCGCCAACAGCTGCGCCGCACCTTTCAACCCCGCCAGCGGGTTGCGCAGCTCATGCGCCAACCCTTTCAACGCCGCCGACAGCGCCGACGGCAGCACCGTCGCCGGGTCGTCGCCGGGGAATTCATCGACCGGATGCGCCTCCATCCACCAGCCGCCGTCCGCGCGCTGCGACAGCAGGGCGTCGGCATACGGCCGGGTGTCGCTGCCGGGAAACCCGACATGCAGCCGACGCAGCCGGATCTGCTCGCCCGCCGGCGGTTCGGCCAACATCCGCGCCAGCCGCTGGCCCTCCACCTCGAACGCCGCCAGCGGCAGCCCCGGCAACCGCCGCTGACTGACGCCAAGCCAACGCGCGAACGCCAGATTGCCGCCCAGCACCCGTCCCTCCGCATCGCACCAGGCCACCGGCGTGGCGAGCGCGTCGAGGGCATGCGTGTCGAACAGCGAAGGAGGACCGGAGGTATCTGGCATTGCACCAATCTAGTGCAAGCAGGATGGATTGGCGAGATGGCATATCGGGATAGCCACCGGGGACTCCCTTCTCCCCCCATGCGGGGAGAAGGTGGCCGAACGCCGGATGAGGGGCGCTCTGTCGACAAGTGCTGGCTGCATACCGACAAGACATTGGCATTTCGTAGCCCGGGAAAGTGCACAGCACACACCCGGAAAAACGCAAGCTGCCAAGTCTGCGTGACGGTTGAAGATCAAAAGCCCCGAGTATGGCCTTCGGCTTTACCCGGGCGACTCGCTCGACGTCCTCGTGGCGGTAGCTGACGCGTTTGCCGAGCTTCAGAAAGTTCACCAAACACCCATCCAGCACCCCTCGCCGGGTAAAGTCTCGGGAATGCTGAAGGAATCGCAGATGCCGCCACAGGACCACGAACAGTGCATGTCCAGCCCGCTCTGCGCCCGAACCGCAACGACCGGCTGCACGATCAGCAGTTGCTGCGTGATCTCGAAGCGATCAACGGCCGCATGGCACGCGAGCATGGCTTGCTGCCACCAGGTGGGCTGCAGGTGCAATCAAAGCGCAGACACCAATGACCCCGCCCGACTGCACAGCCTGCGGGACGGCTCATGACTGCTAATTCAGATGACATGCCACATTCCAACGTAAGCGGATGTTTGTTTACGTATTACCCCGGTATCTCGACAGGGTATTCTGGATTCACGGACCATAACGCCATGCGCCGCGATCTGAACAACTGGCTTCTTAAGGAGGCCGACGACATACAGTATTGGCTCGCGGGATTCGGATCTGGATTCGTACAGGCAGCGCTGCGTTTGTGCGAAGACAATGGCAACGTCGATGACATTCATCGACTGACGATCAACAGCGATGCTCCGAGGATCATTGAATCAGTGGACTGGCTTCAGCGCCTTCAATTATCCGGGGTCGATACTGGATCGCCTTCAACAGCCAACCTATCCGACGCACTGGATGCAATTTTCCAGAGGCTAGAAAACAAAGGGCCAATTCGGCATGACTACTGGGAAAAACGCGACGAAAACGATTCTTGCGCAGCGGAAAAAAAGGAGCTTCGCGCCGAAAAACCATATTAGCAGGCTGCTGAAATACCCACCGCCAGCAGTAAAATGAAGCCCTGATTTCGACAGGCAACCCCAGATGCGCGGCGCAGACCACTTTACCGAGTCCCTGTTCATCATGCGCAAGCTT
>JANOXT010000204.1:0-2696 GCA_031418555.1 Lysobacterales bacterium
ACAAACGGCACGACGGCGTGGGTGAAGATGGTCGGCATCGAACAATACTCAGCAGTCGTCGGCGCGAAACGCATCGCGCAGCCAGATGAAATCCGGTGCGTCGACTGCGCCGCTGGCGTCGATCACATCAAAGCGGCAGGGCGCGCGGGAAAATTCGCGATGCGCGGCGAGAAACAGACCGGCGGCGTGCACCAGCTTGCGGCGTTTGTTGGCATCGATCGAGGCCGCGCCGCCGCCAAAACCGCTTGAAGCATTTCCGGCGGTGCGCCGGTAGCGCACTTCGACGAATACCAGCGTGTCGCCGTCGCGCATCACCAGATCGAGTTCGCCGCCGCGGTAATTCGCGTTGGCGGCAACGGGCTTCAGCCCATGCCGCTGCAGAAAGTCGCGGGCGAGCGCTTCAACGCGCGCACCTTTGTTCTTCCTCGGATCCTCGCGGTCCTCAGTCGCCACTGCGGGCGAGGGCGACGATCTGGCCATAGCTGAAAGTCGACCATGCCGGAGTGCGCACGATGTTGCCGAAGCCGTCGATCCGCAGCGCGCCGGTCGCCCCGTCGACCTTGCCGTTCGCCTGGTTGGCGAGATGTTCCAGATAGGCGGTAAGCAACCATGCGTCGTAGCCGAACGCGAACAGCTTGGCTGCCGGGCCGCGCGCGGTGGACAGCATGCTGCCGGTGGTTTCGGCCGACGGCAGACCGGCGATGCCCTGGACGCTCCAGGTTTCGGCCGGGAAAGCGATACCGTCGAGCAGCTTGTCCTGATCCGGTTTGCCGGTGCCCGACAGCAGCTGTGCCGTGGAGACGCGCGGTTTGGTGCCGAGGCCGGCATTCGCCAGCTGGGCCATGACCGCGCGCGCCTGGCCACCTTTCAACGCCAGAAACACCGCATCGACGCCGCCTTCCTTCTGCCCAGCGGCCTGCAGCGCCGCAGTGCTGTCGGCTGGTTTCTCGGCGATGGTCAAAGTCTCGACCACGCTGCCGCCGCGGCTCGAAAGATGTTCGCGGAATGCGGCGACGCTGCGGCGCATGCCCTCGTCGCCGCCCACCAGCACCAGCACCCGGCGCGCCTTGCGCGACAGCAAATATTCGGCGGCGGCGATGCCGTCGTCTTCGGGCGCCAGCGCGAAGCTGGCGTGGCCGGTGGGCGGTGCGGCGGGGCCGCGATTCAGCGCCAGCACCGGTACGCCCAGCTGCGATTCTTTGAACAGCGCGCCCACTTCATCGCGGCCGAGCGGGCCGACCACGTAGTCGGCGCCTTCGGTGCTGGCCTTCTGATACGCAGCCAGCGCGCCGGCCGGGGTGCCGGTGGTGTCGTAGAACACGATCTCCGGCTTCTGCCGATGTTCGCCGAAGTAGCCGGCGAGCAGGCCGTCGCGCACTGGCGACGATGCTGCCGCCATCGCGCCGCTCAGCGGCAGCAGCACCGCGAGTTTGCGCGGCGGCCGGTAGCCGTCGCGTTCCGCCGGTGGCCGGTTGCCAGCGTTGAAGCGCCAATGTCCTTCGCGGTCGAACGGGCGTGGCAGCGTCAGGCCGCGGCGCAGCAGTTCGCGGCCGATGAAGTTGTACAGCGGATCGCCGTCGCGCAGCGCTCCGGCTTCGCTGCTGAGGGTGGCGTTGTCGAGGCCGGCGATGATCCGTTCGATCTCGCGGCCGTTGTCGATTTTGGCTTGCCCGGTCAGCGCGTCATGATTGCTCGCAAGGGCTGCAGCCTGGGTGATCAGCGGATTGACCCGGTAGGTCGAAGGCTTGGTGCCGCCGGGCTTGGTCGGCACGCAGGCGGTCAGGCCCAGCGCAAGCAATCCGGTGCAAAGCCAAGCCAACGTCTTCGAATTCATGCGCATTGCCGCAACCCTTGAGTGAACCGTTAGGATTCTACCCGCCTGTCACACCCCGAGCGAGTCAGACCCGATGTCCACCCCCGCCGCTGCAGGCATCCTCTACGTCGTCGCCACGCCCATCGGCAATCTGGGCGATCTTTCACCGCGCGCCCTCGACACCCTGCGCGCGGTGGCTGCCATTTGCGCCGAAGACACCCGCCACACCCGCCAGCTGCTGTCGCACTACGGCGTCGAACAAAGCCTGATCGCCCTGCACGAACACAACGAGGCCGGTCTGGCCGACCGCATCGTCGCCCGTCTGCGCGCCGGCGAGTCGCTGGCGCTGGTGTCCGACGCCGGGACCCCGCTGGTCAGCGACCCGGGCTTCCGGCTGGTCGCCGCCGCCCGCGCCGCCGGCATCAAAGTCAGCCCGATTCCCGGACCCAGCGCATTGATCGCCGCGCTCAGCGTCGCCGGCCTGCCCAGCGACCGGTTCGCTTTCGAAGGCTTCCTCCCGGCCAAAGCCGGCGCCCGTCGAGAATGCCTCGCCGCATTGGCCAGCGAGCCGCGCACGCTGATTTTCTACGAATCCTCGCACCGTATCGAAGATGCGCTCGCCGACGCCGTGACCGTCATCGGCGCCGACCGCCCCGCCGCGATCGGCCGCGAGCTGACCAAACTGTTCGAGACCGTCCTCAGCGGCACGCTGGGCGAACTCCATGCCCGCGTCGCCGCCGACCCCGACCAGCGCAAAGGCGAATTCGTGCTGCTCATCCAGGGCGTGGGCGATGATGCCGACGCCAAGTTGGTAGAAGGCAGGCGCGTGTACGCGAAGCTGATCGAACAACTGCCGCCGTCGACGGCGGCGAAGCTGGCGGCG
>JANOXT010000205.1:0-16049 GCA_031418555.1 Lysobacterales bacterium
CTTTGCGGCGTTCGACTACCCCCAAGGGCATCGCGTGCGCCTGCGCACGACCAATGGACTGGAGCGGATCAACCGCGAACTCAAACGCCGCACCCGCGTGGCCTCGATCTTCCCCAACAGTGCGTCATGCTTGCGACTGGTGTCGGCTCTGCTAGCCGAATTCGACGAGGAGTGGATGACCGGAAAAATCTACCTGACACTCAAACCGTAAAATCAGTCATCCGTGCGGAACCGCATTGCAGAGTTTTACAGAAAAAATGTTGCACAACCCTATTGGTTGAGAAGGTCATCGTAACGCCGACGAACCTGAAGCTGCGGCTGCGCCCCGGTGGCATCGGCACCCTGACCGCTGAATCACGACAGGCCGCAGAAGGGGTCGCGATATGAGTCGCCCAATGCTGACCGTGTCCGGGCCGGCGGGTGGTGGCGGTCGCCGGCACGGAGCCAGCGGTGGCGTCCTGTGCTGGGGCCACCCCACTCCAACTGCACTGGGCCTGGGCAACAGCCAGCTGCGGACGCTGGGAACCGGCGAGGCCACATCGATGTGCGCCATCGCCCGCCGCGAAAGCACCAACCACAGCCACATCGCCCGGCACATCAACCTGACCCTGCTGGCACCGGACATCGTCGCCGCGATTTTGGACGAGACCCTGCCGCAGCGCGTTCAGCTCCTTGCCTTGGCGATCAAACCACCAATACTGTCGGAGAACCAAGGGCTGTTGCGCGCGGAGATGACGATCTGAGAAGAAGCATGATTACGCACTCATGTTTCAGTTCCGAACTCGGCGGAAGCTTCCGATGCAGGGAAACTTACGTAACGAATTCCATCGTCCGAGAATTTCCAATGCCGCAGTCGGGTTCCAACCGGAATAGGGATGATCAACCAGCTTCCTCGCGCAGCGCGATCCCGCCGAGATTCTGCAGCAGAGGCGCGTTTTCGCAGGCGACGTAGAGGCATGTGTCCTTGTTGCTGAGATTGCGGTGGTGGTGCCAGGCCCATACCGGAACGTAGAGCGCGTCGCCGGCTTCCCATTCGACTTCGACATCCTCGATCCTGGTGATGCCGCGCCCTTCGATCACGTACAGCACGGTTTCGTAGTTGTGGCGATGCCGGCTGGTGGTCTGCCCGGGCTCTAGTCCGCCGAGCGTCATGCTCAGGGTCTTGGAAGGAAGATCGACCAGATGTACGGGATGTTTGCGCTCGGCCGAGAAATGCGCAGCGCCTTCCTGATCGGTGCGGGCAACGCCCTTGTGAATCAGGCGATCGGGCAGCGAAGCGATAAGGCTGGCTTGGGTACGCCAGAAATCCTTGGAACTGTGCGTCGTGGTCATGAACTCAGGCCTTGGCATCGGAAAAACAGGCGAGCACCGCGTCGAGCATCGCCATTCGCAGCCGCACCAAATCCTCGCCGATCGCGAGCACTTTGCTGCGGCGATGCGGGTGCTCGGCCAATAGACGACGGATGATATCGCGCATCACCAGAGCATGGGCTTCATCTTCGGAAACGTGCAGCACGAAGAATTGCAACTGATCGTCGTCGAACCCTGCCCGCCGCAACGCGTCAAGAATGCCGCCGTAGAGAGTCGGTACGATCGCCTCCGCCCCCAGACACAGCGCGGCGAGCCCTTCCAACGGGTCGCGCGACATGCAGTAGTGAAACATGTTGTCGATAAGCGCCCCGGTTTCCGGCAGCATCGGCGTGCTGTTCGGCACCGCGCCGACTTCGACCAGACAACGACGGTACATCTGCGCATGGGTTTCGCCGCCCGCATGATCCAAGCCCATTTCCTCGACGAGATTGGCGGCGAGCGCGCGGAGGTCGTCTCCGGTCGGCATGCGCGACATCAACGCACATAGATATCGAGTGAATTTTTCCGAATAATAACTATGCTGGACGAGAAAACCACGCAGCAGTTCCAGCGTTGCGCGACCTTCCCGGCAGCGCCGCAGGAACGGATGGTCGTGTAGCTCTGAAATCAGCCCCGGCGGAAATAAATCGTCCCAAAGCGCGGGAGGAAGGCGTGTTGCAGACGTGCGCGTCTCTTGGCGCAACGAGAGATCGTCAGTGATCAGCATGGCGGACTCGCTATTGTTGAGTGGAAGACATGAGCGTTCGATCGACGATCGGCCAATAGGTACCGGTGTGCGATTCGACGAGTGCGGCGTAACGGTCGAACAAGATGCTGGTGATCGGGCCTGGCGCGGATAGAGACACTTCGGCATCGCACGCAAGCAACACACGCCGTATCGGAGCAATACCGATCAGCGAGCCGGTGACGAAGGCTTCGCTAGCATCGCGCAGAGAGGCGCGCATAACGGAGGCTTCTTCGCAAGGGATGCCGAGTTCGCGCGTCAGCGTCAGCACCTGCGCACGCACGATCCCGGCGAGCGGACCATCGGACAGCGGCGGCGTGACCAGCGTGCCGTCCAGTACGAAGAACAGGTTGCTGCAGGCAGCCTCGCTGACACGACCGTCTGGCGTAAATAGGATCGCCTCGTCCGCGCCATGCCCCAGCGCATCGTCCAGTGCGAGAATCGATCCGAGATAATTCGCATGCTTCCATGCGGTGGGCGCATGCGCAGGCAATGCATGCGTACTCTGCGGTTCGGCGAGCAGCAACCCATCGGTATGAATGTGGGGCTGATATTCCCGCGCAGGCAGGCACGCCGCGATCCAAGTGGGCTGGGTAGCGGAACTACAGCTCAGACCTCCGCTTCCGCGACCGCGACTAAGCCACAGTCGCAAAGTAGCCGTGTTCGGTCGCTCTGCGGCCAATAGTACCGACACCGCTTCCCGCCAGTCCTGAATGTCGGGCGGGTTCACGAAGCGTAGCGCGCGCGCCCCCAGCAACAGTCGTTCGATATGCGCATCGAGCAGAAAAGGCGTGCCGGAATAGACCGGCAATGTCTCGAAAAGACCATCCCCGTACAAGAAGCCACGATCGAATATCGAAACCAATGCGGAATCGTCGGCGCAGAGTCGCCCGCTCATCCAGATCATCGCAACCATCCCCACGTGCCGCGCAGTTCGAGCAACAGCAACGAGTTTTCGCGCAGCGCCCCAAGATTGGACGACATTGGACCGGAAAACGTCTGCAACCTAGCCAGTATGCTCCACTGGTCGTCTAGACGATATTCGAGATTCGCGAACCACGCGCGCCCATGATCGTCCAATGTCTGTAGCACTCCGATGTCGCCGCTGAGGTTGCGCTCGAAACGCGCCCGATTGAGGCCGAGGTAGACAGCATCGCTTTTGGCTTCATTTTGGAACCAGATCGCACGATTCACGGCGCCGAGTGGCTGGATCGGCGAACGGTCCGCATTTCTGTAAACGTACTGGGCGAGCATCAGCCAGCCGCCGTCGACGTGGCGTTCGATGCCTAGCACCGCATAGCGGAAATCCCCCAGCCCCGCGGGCGCAGCATCGACGAAACGGGTATGCGCGAACTCGCCGCGCATCGCCCAGCGATCGCCGAGGGTGAGACTGAAATCGGCCCCCAGCACCCGAGTTTTCGGCTGATACGCGGCCGGCAGAGGCGTCGCCACAAAGGCCGAAGTGGGTGCCGGACCTTCGAGCGCGCTGATCGAAGCATCGAGACGATAGCCCGCGAAATCGAGCTTCAACGCATCGAGATTTTCCGAAGAGGAAAGATCGCGAACACGGCGGCCACCGAACTGCGACGGCAAATCGGCGATCGCGCCGGGCAATACGGTCGCCGGCATCCGCGCGGCATGAACCACGCCGAGCGTCCAGCGTTCGCCTAACTGGAGCCTCAACGACAACGCATCCAGACCCATGCGGTCCGCATCGATATCGGCGACGAGCGCAGGCAAATTGCGTGGTGAGAGGTTATCGGTCGGATTGAGACGATCCGCTCGTCCCCAAGCGATGACTTGGCGTCCGACGCGCAGTTGTACTGGGCCATGAGCGTAGTCGACCCAGGCTTGACGAATCGCGGTCGCCCCGTCGTAGGCGAGTGCTGAGCTACCGCCGACCACTTCGCCGAGCGCGTTCCAATTGCCGTGCGTCCACTCCGTCTGCACACGCGCCGCCGCGCCTGCGCGTTCGCCCCTGTCGTCCAGATCCCCGGTGCCCGAGCTTGAGATGGCGCCCAGCGAGGCCGTCACGCTCCAGCGCGTCTCATGAACAGCGGATACCGCGAGCGTGTCGCCGCTAGCGGTATCCGCGATCGCATCGTCGGACGCCGGCGTCGCCATCATGTCTTCCGACGAAGCAGGGAGCACGTCAGAAGACGGCAGGCCGGAGAGCGGCATGTCAGCAGCATGCGTCTCGAGGGCGCACGCGAGCGTGAGCCCCAAAACCGGACGCATCCAATGATTTTTGCGAACGCGCATCAGCGTCCCAGACGTGATTCGACGAATTGATCGGGCGACAGCGAACGCGCTGCGTCGACGTTTTTGAGCACCAGCACGGAACGGCGGCCGCCCTTGCTCATGATCATTTCGCGACGGGTCGCCACGAAGCGTCCCGCTTGTCCTGCGGCAGGCACATAGCCCGATATCAGCTGCTGCTTGAATTCGTTGCCGTCGCGATCGTAGTAACGTACCTGCATCGTGGTGAATTGATCGGTGCGGATCGAAGCGACGATCTTCGCGTAACCCAGGGATGCGGCGATTTTTTCGTCGCGCGGCGTCGACTGGATCCGGTAGCAGCGCGCTTGACCGCAGGCCTCCTCGGGCAGCAGCTCTTGAACGAAATTGCTGGTGTCTTGAGCCATCAGGTCGGCATAAGAGAAGTCCGACCCCATGAAGCTGTCTTTCTTGTTCGAGGCCAGAATCCGACGGGTCTTCGCCATGCTCGGGAAATAGATCCATAGGTCGTCCTCGCCGCCGGTGTTTTCGTGCACCAGCACCGCGGTGCCCGAAATATCGACCGGCGTGCGGAACCGGAACAGGCGGCGGCTGCGGACGCCATCGGATTGCAGCTTGTTGTAGACCATGCCGCCACGAACGCGGGCACGATCCCCTTGGCGGATTTCGAGCGTGCTTTCCGCCTGCCAGTCGTTGACGCGCTCCGTGGAAATGCTGCGCTCGTAGATCTGCTTCGCATTGAGCGCAGGGGCATTGGCCGCATGCGCGAGCGTTGCCGTCAGCACGGTCGCAAGCGCGGCCAGAGTGATGGGATGGAAGTTCATGCATTCTCTCCGATGGACGGGATTGGGTTCGAGACGACAGGTTCGACACCAGGCAACAAACGGGCGAGCAGTCCCACGCGCTCCATTCCCATCAGCACCGCAGGGGTGAACAGAAACTCACAAAGCGCGCCGACGCCGATCGCCAGTGCGGTCATGCCTCCGAACTTGGCGAGACTCTGCACGTCGGACAGGGTGTAGATCAAAAATCCAAGCACAAGCACCGACGACATCAGCATCAGCGCCACCCCGGTGCTGGCGAAAGTTTCGCGCAGCGCGGTGCTCATGTCCCGGTGACGCCGATAATTATCGAGCACGGTTTTGACGAAATGCAGCGTGTCGTCGTCGAGCACGCCGATAGCGATCGCGGAAACGAGCATCGTGAATGGATCGAGAAATACCCCGGAAAACCCCATGACCGCGAGCGCAAAGGCAACCGGAACGAGATTGCACAACGCCATGGTCAGGCCAAGCGTCAGCGAGCGGAACACGAACACCATCACCACCATCACTACGATGAACGAAAGCGTGATGCTGCGCACTTCGTTTTCGGCCAGATATTGGGTGAGTCGCGACCACATCGGAATGACACCGGTGACTTCGATCTTGCCGACCTGCGGCGTGCTGGTCAGAAATGCGTCTGCGGATGTCCGGATTTCCCTGAAAAGCGGCTGATACTGCGAATCGGGGCGATACTTCATACGCAGGTTGATCCGCGCTTTCCCGTAATCGCTGGTGACCAGGCGGCTGAGTTCGTCGTTGCCGGACGATTCGAACAGGAGCAGGGATTCGGCGACGCCGGCGCGGTCGGCGGGAATGGCATACGCCGCGGGATCGCCATCGTGAAGCGCTTGGCTGATTTCCATCACCACGTCGGCGACGCTGTACGTTTTGAGACCTAGATGCGAGAACTTCGCTTCCAGCTTGTCCTGCATGGCGCGCATGTTGCGAAGGACGGCGGGATCTTTGATCGACTCCCCGCCCGCGGCATTGCTGTCGATCACCAGCTCCATCGCGGCTGCGCCTCTGAGCGTGTCATCGACGTAGGTATAGGACTTGTAGATGTCCGTGCTCGGTTTGAATAAACCGACGTAGTAATAGTCGGTGGTCACCCGGGCCACGCCGAACCCGGCGACGACAAGCAGACCGGCCAGCAGCACCAGCAGCATTCGCCAACGTCGGATCACGAATCCGGACAGCGCATGCATCGCATTGACGCGACCATCCAGCAAACGCGCGGTGCGCTGCGCATCTGGAAGCAGCGAAAAACGGCTCAGCGCCACCGGAATCACCAGCCAACTGATCAACAGCGAAGCGATGAGACCGCCGGCCATGGCGAAGCCGACGCCCTGGACGGGGCGGATGTCGGACCATGAGAAGGAAAGCAAGGCGCCCGCGGTGGTGCCGACCGACAGCGCGCTGGGCCATGCCGAATGCGCGAAGCCTTCGATGATCGCTGTCTGAAGCTCGTCCCCGCGAGCGTAGCGGCGATAGATTTCCGCAAGCAGGAAAATGCTGGAGCCGACTCCGACCGAAATCAGGAAGGACGGAACGATCGCGGTCAACATGCCGATGGGAGCGTCGACGAGCGCGCTGACCGCCATCGCAACCACGATCGACAGCGAGGCAACCGTGAGCGGCAGTAGAGCGATGCGCCACGAACGGAAGATCAGCCAGAAGCCGATGGCGACCAGGAGGAACGATAGCGTGCCGAAGATCGCGCTTTCCCTATTGATGATCGTAAAGACGTCGGCATCAATGATCGGCGCCCCGACCACGCGCATGCCAAGATCCTTGAACTGCGGATCGCTGGCGAGCGCACGGATTTTGTTGGTCAGCGCGACTTTGTAGGCGACTTCCCCGGGCTTGAGGGTGGTTTCCGCAAGGATGCCGAGATGGCGGCCATCGGCGCTGATCAGGAAGTCGCGATAATAGGGATGGCGCAACGCCTCCGCTCGCTTGGAGGCGAGCCCGGCCGCGTCGAGTTCCTGGTCGAGAAACGCGCCGACATTGAGCATGCCGTCGGTTCCGGAAATATGGCGGACCGTCGCGATCGAAGTAACATCGGTCACGTCGTCCATCGCAGCGATGCGCTCGCCCAAGGTGCGGATCGTGGAGATGTATTCCGGCGTCCATACCGACGGGCCGTCGACCACCATGAAGCTGAATTCGTCGCTGCCGAAGTCGCGCTTGAACTGAGCGTACTGGATCAGGATCGGGTCGTCCTTCATGAAGAAGGAATCCGGCGTGTTGTCGAAGCGCAGTTTGGTCAACGCGACGCACGACAGAACGAGCAGCACGACGACCAGGCCGATCGAAATGCGGGGATGCGCGAGAATGCGCCGGATCAGCGCGTGCATCGGCGATGTGGAGTTCGAAGGCATGGAGGTCACTCGTTAACGGCGAGGTTGGCAGGCATCGCGGGCAGTCCGACGATTCGGCGTAGTTCCGCGATGAATGGGTCGACGAAACGGCTGCGCGCTGCGGCTTCGTCGATCTGCCCTTTGTCGTAGAGGAAAATCAGCCGCATGCGCCCGCGAAACGAGCTGAACTGCAACATTACTTCGCCGGGCGGAAACAACTGCGGGAACGAGTAATACGACCGCACCGCGATCGGTCCGAATCGTTCGAGGCGCGTATCGATCGGGCCGACGTTGCTGCAGATCAGGTTCGCGCGCGTCAGCACATGCGCGCCGAAACGGGTCATCTGCACTTTCGGCGTCAAGATCGTCGATTGAAGCAGAAAGCGGAATCGATACAGCTCGGACAGGATTTCGCCTTTCTTCAAAGTCTCCAGATACGCATTAGTGGTGGTGAGCACCGTGTCGTCGTTCTGATGCGGATCGAGCTTCATGGTGTAGGGCACAGCCACGCAATCGTAGATTTTGTGGATGCGCGGATCGTCGACGAACCGCCGGAAACTGAAATTGTCGACGATCCGCAGCCCATGCCGCAGGTTTTTCCCCTGCCGTTCGGCGTCCTGCTGGGCAGTGCGCAGCAGCGCCAGCAGCAGCAGGGGATGAATGGTGCAGCCGCGTCGCTCCCCGGCCTGCTTGAGCGCCGACAGCATGTCCTGCGGCAGTTCGATCATCAGCACATCGGTCTCGCCGCTGCGCTTTCCGCCGACGAGCAGTCGACCGGACGGCGTCACCAAGTCGCGCACAAGACTGTACAGTCCTTTACATGCAAGCTTAATTTTGTCTTTGAGTCCGACGTTGGCGAGAAACAATCGATCGTGATTACGTTCGGGAAGATCGATCACTTCCGGATCCAGCGGACGGCCGGCGACCAGATGCCCGTAGGCTTCGGCGATGTCGCTGGAGAACAGTTGCGCCGCTTTGCCGTCGGTGAAAATGTGGGTGGTTATGAACTGAAGGATGTGGCGATCCGGCGTCCTGGTGTAGATGAAACGGAACGGGTGCCCATCGCGCACCGGGACCCGTTCGCTCCAGGCATTCGCGAGCAACTCCGCGCGCAGTTGCACCGGATCGACATTGATACTGCTGCGCTGTTCCACGACGATGGGTAGCCGCTCGACCAAGCGGCGCCATCCGATCACCAGACCGCGCTGATACTGCACGGATCGCGCCATCGGATGACGATCGATCGTGTGCTCGATTGCCCGCTTAAGCAGGCCGAGGTCCGGCGCTGACTCGAGTTCGATCCAGTCGCACGAATTCGCATTGCAGATCAGATTCAGATATGCATAAATCTGATTGAAACGCCCGAATCGGAACTCGCGGTCTTTCGCCGGCGCCATGAACTCAACCCTGGCCGATGGCGCGATACGGGAATGCGTCGTGCTCGAGCACGAGCAGGTCGGGACGACCGAGTTCCTCGAACGATTCCTCCACCTCGCGGCGGAATTCGTTGCGCAATGTTTCGTTGTCTTTGCGCTTCAGTCCGAACGCTTTCAACCTGACGCCGCGCGAGGTCGAAGGCGGGCCGAAAAAATTCAAACCCCGGGCGTACCAGTTGGAGACTTTTTCGCGGATTTCGGTGCAGTCGGCATTTTCGGTCAGATAAACCCGCAACTCGGCGACGCCGAAACCGATATGTCCGCGCTCTTCGCGGAGAATCAATTTATTGGCTTCTGCCCAGGGCTTGAAGCTCGCTTCGCAAAAATTTCCGACCATGAATTTACCCGCGCGATCGAGGAAGACGTGATTCAACATGATGTCGATCCACTCGTTGCCTTCGTCGCTGACGCTCATCGGGCCTTCGATCGAAGCCGTGTGCATCGGGCGCTGCGAGCGGCCTTCCGCGATGGAAATCGCCTCTTTTTCGGGGAGACCCATCCGCTCGAGCAGGTTGTAGATCAGGTAGCTGTGCTGCGCTTCTTCGGCGATGATCTTGGCGAACACGCGGCGACGCTTGCAGTCGGGCGCCCTTGCGATCCACTCGACGCCTTCGGTCGTGGCCATCTGCTCCGAGTAAGCCTGGATCGCCATCAGGCGAAGCAGTTCGGCCCGGTAGTCTTCCGGCATGTTCGGCAGATCGCCGAAATCGATCGCGCCCGGCGAATAATCGTGGATTGCGGTGGTTTCTGCGGTAGCGGCAGTGCTCATGGACGTTCCTTTGTGGATGACGGGAATGGAATCTTGTATCGGTGCCGACACGCTGGTTTCGGCGTAGCGGGCGCGAATCTGACGTTTGAGAACCTTGCCGGTCAGGCCTCGCGGCAAACGCTCGTGTTGCGGCAGGATCTCGATGCGCAGACTGCCGTGCTCGGGAGCCTGCTCGCGGATCCAGCGTTGAAGCGCATCCCTATCGACGGACTGGCCGTCCCGGCATTCGATGACCGCGCCAGGCGTCGCGCCGTCGGGACCGGAGAGTTCGAGGACGGCCACGTCGGCGACGGCGGGATGTTTGAGAATGCGTTCTTCCAGCTGCAATGAATAAACGCGCCCTTCGCCGCTGCGGATCGAGTCGACTTCGCGATCGAGGTGGTAATAGCCGCCGCTGCGGGTCTTCATCGCGACATCGCCGGTCCACCACCAACCGTCGATGTAGACGCCATGCAGTTTGTCGTGCGCGTTCCAGTACCCCTTGAACAGCGTCGGCCCTTTGACCATCAGCCGGCCAGGCACGCCGGCCGGCAAAGGCCGGCCTTGCGCATCGGCGACCTTGACCTTCGGGCTCACGATCGTCGGCCGGCCGACGTAACGATCGAACCGCTTGGTGAACGGCAGACTGATTTTAAGCAGCGCCGCGAAGCCGACTTCGGAGGTGCCGAAGAACTCGACGTACATCGAGCCCAGCAGGCGCTTGCCGAACAACCGGATCAAAGCGCCCTGTGCGGTCAGCTGACGGATATGGACTTCATGACTGGAGTCGCCGCCCGCCATCCACGATTTGACCTGCGAAAGGTCGAAACGATGCAGCCCGGCTTCGCACATGCCCTGGTAAATATCCGGAAACGCAAGCACGAGCGAGCAACCTTCGCGTCCGATCAGTTCCAGCAGCGCTTCGGCGGATTCTCCGGCCGGCACGTACGCGGGAATTCCACTGGCGAGGCAGGTGATGATGCTTGCCTGGGTAATGTGGTGATTGGCCGGCGACGCCAGCAAGATTCTGTTCGCGCGCGTGAGCGGCTGTATCGTGAGCTGCCCTTTGGTCGCCCGGATCAAGCTGTGGGAGCCATGGAGCACGCCTTTAGGAAAGCCGGTGGTTCCCGATGTGTGCACGATCATCACATCGTCGTGCTGGCTTATGTCCTGTGGAGTGAAATCCGCAGCATCGTCGGGCAATATGGATTGCAGCGAAACCAGTCCTTCGTCCGCGACTTGCGACGCATCGGTTACGATCACGGTCAAGTGCCCATCGGTCAGCAACGAAGCGTCGAGGGTAGCGATGCGCTCGAGATCGGCGAAAACGAATCTGGCGCCGGTATTCAAAAGGTAATGACGAAGATCCTCCTGCTTCAACTGGCCATTGATCGGCACGGTAATCGCGCCGGCGCGCATGATCGCCAAAGAGTAAATCAGATATTCGATATTGCCGCGCTGGCAGATGGCGACCCGATCGTAGCGTTCGACGCCGAGCGCCACCAGCGCCGCGGAAATACGATCGCTCAGCGACTTCAACTGCCCGATGGTCAATGACCGCCCGGAAACCCCGAAACGTTCTAGAGACCCGGTATAGCGCAAGATTTCAAAATCTCGACCATAGCTGGCGATGGATTTTTCCAGCACATTCGAGACGGTGACGCGACGGTCGAGTATGAATTTCAGGCGGGAAATCACGCTGCACCTCAAGCGATCGCAGACGTGGCGTCGGAGGCCGCGCTCTGCTCGGCAGACCGCTGGCGCAGAGGCGTACGCTGCAATTTTCCGGTGCTGGTGCGCGGCAGCGCATCGACGAACTCGATCAAATGCGGATAGCGCCGCGCATCGAGCTGCGTCTTGCATCGTCCGCGCAGATCGTCGGCAAGTGCCTCCGATGGATTGGCGCTGACGACCCAGGCTTTGGTGCGCAGCGTACCGGTCTCGTCGCATCCGCTGGACGTTACCGCGACTTCGCGGACAAGCGGATGAGCGGACAGGACTTCCTCCATGTCCAGCGGCGAGACCCACTGCCCCGCAACCTTGAACATCTCGTCGCTACGCCCGCAAAAATGGAAATAGCCGTCGGCATCGCGCCAGAACACGTCGTTGGTGCAGTACCAGCCGCGCTGGTACCGGCCGCTGGCGACGCGATCGTGTTCGGATACGCTCAGCGACGGCCCGCGCAACCACATCACTCCGCGCTCGCCGTTGCCGCAGGGGAGCCCGTCTTCGTGTCGCAGGACGGCATCGAATCCCGGAATCAGCTTTCCCGTCGCCGATCCCTGTTCCACGTCGGCGACGTTGCTGAGATAGGTCGAGAACGCTTCGGTGGATCCCAAGCTGTCGAGAAGCCGGATGCCGTGATGCTGGAACCAGCGGCTGGCGATTTCCCGCGGCAGTCGCTCGCCGGCGGCGATGCACAGCCGCAAACTGTTGTTCGATATTCTTGCAGAAAGCTCGGGGTCGTCGAGCAGATATTGGTACACCGTCGGTACCGCGAACATGATCGTCGGCCTTTCGCTGGCGATTACATTGGCGATGACTTCAGCAGTGATCTTCTGCGGCGCGATCACCGCATTGGCGCCGTTGAGCAGTGCGATCAGCAGATTCTGCAGGCCGAACGCGAATGTCGTCCGCGAAGCGGAGAACAGCACATCGCTGGGGCGCAGATAAAGCAGGTGCGCGGCATAGCGGTCCGCGGCGACGATCGGATCCTGATGGCGATGCTCGATCAGCTTCGGCACACCCATCGATCCGGATGTGAACACGACGAAAGCGGCATCGTGCGGGCTGGTGGGCGCCATGAGGGGCAGCGCGGTTTCGCCGCCCGGGGCCGCGATCGCCTCCAGCAGCAATGTCGGTACCTGCGATCCGGATTCTTCGAACTTGCTTATTGTCGCCGCGTCCGAAACGGCGAAACGCGCATCGGCCTGTATCAGCATGCGTGCGATATCGCGCGACGGCAGCAGCGGATTGATCATCACCGCAACCGCACCGAGATACTGTATTGCAAGCATGGTTGCGACGTGCGCGATGCTGTCGTGCGACACCAGCGCGATCCGCTGCTGCCCGTGAACGCCGGCGGCGCACAGGCGATGCACGCAAGCGGCGACGCGTGCGGACAATTCCGCGTATCGGATCGATTCTCCCGAATGCCGAAGGGCGACGCGGTTCGGATGCTCGAGTGCTGCGGTCGTCAGCAGATGACCAGCGAAGTTGAAGCGCGCCGGCAGCGCATGCTGCTGCGTGAAGAGTCTGGCTTCCGGCGAGGCATGGCGAAGCGTCGAGCGGCGCTGCAGAAACGTTTGGATCCAATCGAGCATGGTTTGCCGATTCACCGGATGGCCTGCCTGCAGATCTTTACCGCAGGCCAGGATGGTCTGCGCGCGATCGAAGCGCTTATCAGCGCACATATAGGGGCGATAGTGGAACACCCGTCGTGCGAACTCGGTTTCCAGCTGGCTCAGCGGCGATGTCAGCAGCTCCTCGGGCTCCACGACCTGCAGCGGGACGCCGGTCGCTTCGGCGGCGGCCGATATCGACTCGGCCGTCAGAATAGGCGTTGCGGAAACGCAATGGAACACGCGATTGCGGCTCGATGGCTGCGCATCGATCGCGAGCATTTCGTCGACGCAGACATCCACGGGCACGCAATTCTGATGCGCGCCGGCGGGAACGGCGACGCGGAGGGTGAGATCGTCCGTGGTTCCAGCCTTCTGCATGCCGGACCAGAACTCGCTGAGCATTTCGCAAAACCCGTAGATGCCGTTGTCGCTCGAACTCAACAGGGTGCGGGAATGCCCAAGGATGATGCTCGGGCGCATGATGCGCCAATGCAGACCGGCCTGCGCGGCGCGGCTGCTGACAAGATGTTCCGCTTTGAACTTGCTGCGCTCGTAGGGATTCGAGAATGTTTCCGGGGGATTGGTTTCGATGCGTTCTTCGATAACGCCATCGCGGCTCCCCGCGACATACGCGGTGCTCACGTAATTGAAGGTGTCGCAGCCCGCATCGATCGCGATTTGCAACGCGCTCTCGGCGCCGGCGGTATTGATCCTGTCCAGTTCGCCGGCTTCTTTTTCGGTGAACCGGACCGTCGCGGCGATATGCCAGAACGTTGCGGCATCCGCTTCCGCGACCACGCCCTTCAGCCGCTCAGTCAACATCGCGGTATCGCGCAACGGATTGCCATCGACGACCTGGAAGCGATCCAGAGCGGAGTGCGCGAGCGGCTCGCCGCAGGTATGGGCGGCGGCGGATATCGCATCGATCACGCGGTCTCGTGCGCAAGCGTCATCGGATCGCGCGATGCAAAGCACTCGATCTTGGGGCCGACTGCTGAGAAGCGAGAATGCGACGTGCGAACCGAGGTACCCGTTGGCACCGGTCACGATGTGAAGCGTGGACATGATTTAGTTCCCCTGTTGCGCGGTTTTCGGTGCGACCGTTCGTCCGCTGCATTCGCCCGGCACATCCCACCGGCTCTCGTCGCCTGTGGCGCAGCGGGCCACGGCACGCATCAATGCGTTCGCCTTCACCAAGGTTTCGTCGAACTCGTCGTCCGCGGTGGAGAGCGCGATCACCGCGCCGCCCACGCCCAGCTCAAGCTGGTCGCCGTGACGCACGAGGGTACGGATCACCATGCTCAAATCGGCGGTACCGTTGAGCGACAGGTAGCCGATGGCGCCGGAATACACGCCGCGCGCCGAATCCTCCAGCTGATCGATGATTTCCAGCGTGCGCCGTTTCGGCGCCCCGGTCATCGAACCGCCCGGAAACGTCGCCTTGAGCAGATCGACCGCATCCAGGCCCGCGCGCATTTGCGCGCGGACGGTCGAGACCAGCTGATGGACGGACGCATAACTCTCGACCTGCATCAACTTGGGCACCCAGACCGAGCCGACTTCGCACACGCGGGCAAGATCGTTTCGGGTCAGGTCAACGATCATCAGATTCTCGGCGCGATCCTTTTCGCAGGTGCGCAATTCCGCGACGATCGCGCGGTCTTCATCCGCGTTCTGCGATCTGCGACGCGTGCCTTTGATCGGCTTGATCTCGACCACACCGTTCGCGCTGAGGTGCAGAAACCGTTCCGGGGATGAACTGAGGATCTCGAACGCTCCGCAGCGCAGGAATGCCGCATAGGGAGCAGGATTAATTACGCGCAGATGGCGATACAACTCGACCGGGTCGACGTCGACGCGTGCGCGGATGCGCTGGGTCAAGCAGATCTCATACGATTCGCCGTCGCGGATTTCCTGGAAACAGCGCGCAATCTTGTCGCGGTATGCGTCGCGGTTGAATTCGAACTCGAACGACACGACATCGTCTTTCGGACGCGATTCCTGAGCGGCGGCTGCCTGGGTGCCATGCAGCACAAGTTCTATTCCCTCGAACCATGCGTCGTCCGCGCGCTCGCGCTCGGCGGGGCCGACGGCGACGGCATACCAGCATTGCTCAAGATGATCGTAAGCGAGGAATCGGGTAATGTAGCGGAGAAACATGTCCGGTTGCCGTGCGCGGTGAGGGCCGCCGATTTCGGTCAATGCCTTGAGCTCATAGCCGAAATAACCGAGCCAACCGCCGACGAAATCGAACGGCAGATTTCCGCCACCGGTCACGGCGATCGCGAGACCTTCGCGCAGCGCATCGAATACTGCGCTTCGTTCTTCAGTATCACCTTCGCCGACACGGTGACTAAAAACGCGAGCGGTCGGGTCGTTGCCGTCGCCCATGTAGCTGAAACGCGAGTAGCCCGGACGGACTGCGCTCGAATCGAGCCAAAACGCAGCATCGCTGTGAGCGAATTGCGCAAGGAAGATCGACTGCGGGTCGATGCCGGTGTCGATACGACGCGCGCGTATCTTCCATACTACACGTTCCGTACGCGGGGGATGCCGGACCACGGGCGCGGCCACGGGCGGATGTCCACGGCGCTTGCGGCTTACGTGCGCGCGCGCGAGTTCGATGAAATTGTGGATGACTTGCTTGCCGAATTCGGTATTGATCGATTCGGGATGAAATTGCACACCCCACATCGGCCGGGTCAAATGCTCGATCGCCATGACGAGGCCATCCGGCGTGCGTGCGGTGACCTTCAAGTCGGCGGGCAACGGCTCCTGCGCCATAAGCGAGTGATAACGCACAACATCGAAAGGCGAAGCGACATGC
Organism: Lysobacterales bacterium; assembly: GCA_031418555.1. Classification (GTDB taxonomy): domain Bacteria; phylum Pseudomonadota; class Gammaproteobacteria; order Xanthomonadales; family Xanthomonadaceae; genus Lysobacter_I. The sequence continues at coordinate 15,873 of JANOXT010000205.1, forward strand.
GCGAACAGTGCGCTCCCATCGTGTTCGACCATACTGACACGCCCGTGGACGGGTTCGGGCGCATGCACCACTATGCCGCCGTGGACATGGACCAGCGCCTGATGCCCCAGACAGATTCCGAGGATCGGGACAGTCGCATAGCGCAATGCGTCATTGCTGACGCCCATATCCTCGGCG
>JANOXT010000206.1:0-6261 GCA_031418555.1 Lysobacterales bacterium
GCGAAGCGCTCAAGCTGTCGTGGCTGTACGCGCAGATCGATACGCTGGCGGTCGACGGCCGTTGGCATGCGGTGGCGCGCGGTTCGCTGCGCGATGAGTTGGCCACCCAGCAGCGACTGCTGACGATGCAGGTTCTGGATACGCCCGGCGCTACCGCGGACGCGAAGCTCAAGCATTGGCTGGAGCGCGACGATCCTTCGCTGCGTTTCACGCTGGCGATGCTGGGCGAGCTGGCGGCGCAGAAAACGCTGGATTATCCGACCGCTTCGGTCGCGGTGCGCCGGCTGTCGATGCTGTCTGCGGAAGGCTGATCGGCTATGCTCCTCGCGAGGGCGCCGGCTCTCGCGAATGGAGTTGATCGTGACAGCGAAGCGAATCGCGTTTCTCGCCAGTACCACCGTCGACGCGCAGTCGGCATTGGCAGCGATGAGCGCGCGTTACGGCCAGTGCGCCCCGGAGGATGCCGACGTCATCTGCCCGCTCGGTGGCGACGGCTTCATGCTGCATACGCTGCATCGTCATGGCGGACTTGGTCGTCCGGTGTTCGGGATGAAACTCGGCACCGTCGGCTTTCTGATGAATCAGTACGAGGCGGGCGATCTGTTCGAACGTCTGGCCGCCGCCGAACCCGCAAAACTGCTTCCGCTGGAAATGCAGGTGCTCACCGAGTCCGGCGCCAGCGTGTCGTCTTTGGCGTACAACGAAGTATCGCTGCTGCGTCAGACCCGTCAGGCTGCGCATATCGGCATCGAACTCAATGGCCAGATGCGGCTGGATGAATTGATCTGCGATGGCGTGATGGTGGCGACCCCCGCTGGCAGCACCGCATACAACTATTCCGCGGGTGGCCCGATTCTGCCGTTGGGCAGTGGTGTGGTCGCGCTGACCCCGATCGCGCCGTTCCGCCCGCGACGCTGGCGCGGCGCGCTGCTGAAAGCCCAGACCGAAGTGCGTTTCCGCGTGCTCGATCCCTACAAACGTCCGGTCAGCGCGACTGCGGATTCGCATGAAGTCCGCGACGTGGTGGAAGTGGCCATCCGCGAATCCCGCGAACATCTGGTCACGCTGCTGTTCGATCCCGAACACAATCTTGAAGAACGCATTCTCAGTGAGCAGTTCGTGACGTGATAGGGCATTACCGCCTCTGTTGGACAGGAACAGATGGCGGCCCGATCGCATGCAGGCGTCGGCGCGGAGCCCGGAATACCGAGAGCCGCGGCACAACAAGACGCACTCTGCGGTGCTTGCGAGCCTTGCCAACAAGCGATGTGTTTCAGATGATACGATCGTTTGCAGTCTCAAAGACCGATCCCACGTCCCGTCAATATGAGACCAGAGACGTGAGTTGATCACCGGTCAGCAAGCCGCACACCTATGTGATGACAGGGGAGTTTGAAGATGAGCGAAGAACAAAGCAGCGTACGCGGCATCAGCGAGACAGCGCGCATGCGCTTGGCCGCCGGTCTGCTCTTGCTTGTGGTGTCGATATTGCTACTGCCGATCGGCGTGGTGCTTCGCGACAGCTTGGCGGGCTCTCCTGCAGCGAACGGTTTCTCGATCGCACCCGACACGCTGTCCGACAGCGTATCCGCGACGGCGGCACAGTTCCGGGTGGACGAGTCCGGCGCGGCCACGTATTCCATTCCGCTGCATACGGCGCCCGCAACCGCAGGCGTTGCGCCGCAGCTGTCGCTGGGTTATTCCAGCCAGGGCGGCTATGGACCGCTGGGCAAGGGCTGGTCGATCGGCGGGATGTCGGCTGTCTCGCGCTGCCGCGCAACGCGCGAGGCGGGGGATTTCATCGTCGGCGGGGCCGTGACCGACGGCAATCCTGTCCCGGTCAATTTCACCGCCTCCGACCGCTACTGTCTTGATGGTCAACGCCTGCTCACCTCATCCGCTGCGGTGTGTTCTGCCGTATCGGGCATGACGGCGGAAGGCTTCTTCACCGAGATCCAGTCGTTCCAGCGCGTCTGCGCCTACACCCCGAACGGCGGCAACAGCGGGGTGGCGTTCTTCACCGTGGAACGCAAAGACGGCTCGATCAGCTGGTACGGGGATCGCGACAACAGCCTCACGGCCAATCGTGCGGATGGCTATGTCAACAGCACTGCGCCGGGCAGGGAAGCGTTTGCGCTGAGCTGGGCGCAGACCCGGTTTCAGGACTCCACCGGCAATTACATCGATTACACCTATTACGAGAATGCCGACAGCATCGTCGGCGAGCACTTGCCCGCCACCGTCAAATACACCGGCAGGACCGCGTTGCCGGGGCAGGCTGCGGCAGCGCAGGCGCCGTTCGCGCAGGTGAGTTTCGTATACGCACTGCGCGCGGCGGATCAGCGCAGCAGCGGCTATCTCAGCGGCGGCCCGGCTGCGCAGGCGCACCGGCTGGTTGCGGTGCAGTCGGAGAGCGACGGCGTGCAGCTGCGCTATTACCCGTTGACCTACGCGTCGAGCACCGCCGGCAGCGGGCAGGACACGCTGACCCAGGTGCAGGAATGCCGCGACAGCACCCAGGCGGTGTGCATGGCGCCGACCACCTTCACCTGGAGCCAGGGCAAGTACGAGTTCGCCACCAAGGAATACCCGACCAATCTGAGCTTCGGCGATATCCAGAACTGGCGCGGCTTCAAGCAGGGCGACATCGACGGCGATGGCCGCCAGGACATGGTGTTCATCCGCGAGGGCAGCGGCAGTGAACTGTGTGCGTCGGAGTTCATCCTCACCGCGTTTTCGGTGCTCGACAGCGCTGGGCGCCCAAGCTATGTCATGGGGCCGCAGCAGTGCACCACGCCGAACGGAACGGTCGGCATCGACCAGCGCGGCGACGGCGGCTGGCAGCTGTTCGACTACAACGGCGATGGTCGCGATGACCTGTTTATTTCCAGCGCGGTCGGACAGGGTTGGCGGCTGTTCCTGTCTACCGGACGCGGTACCGCAAAGGTCTTCGACGACAGCCAGAACGTGATCGCAGCGCTGACGCCGGCGACTCCTTCGAGCGATACGCCCAACCGGCAGGTACAGCTGGCCGATCTCAACGGCGATGGCCTGACCGATGTGGTCTACACCAATGCGGGCGAAGCGCCGGTGGCGCGGATCATGGCACGCAGCGGCGGCAGCTTCGCATGGGCCGCGGAGCGCGCCATCGTTGCGGACGTGGGTCTGGCCACGCTGGCGCCTGCGGCCGATCCGCGCTGCAGCGACCCGTTCTACGAATGCTCGCGCACGCTCGCCGGGCCTTCGCCCAAGGGCGGTTTCGTGCAGCTGGCGGATTTCAACGGCGATGCCGCGTCCGATCTGCTGATGAATCTGCGCGATGTGGTGTCCTGGGAACACAGCTGCGGCTGCACCGGGCCCAGTTGCCCGCAGCCGCAGATCGCGGCGTCGTCGGCCGCCCGTCCGGCATCCTCCGCGGCCAGCGCCTGCAGCGGCGCGCGCCTTGAGATTAAAGTCACCGCCTATGCGATGACCGTGAAAACGATCACCGCCACGACGGTGACGGTCTCGCCTTACGACATGATCGGGACATCGATCAACACCGTGAGCTATGCCGACGCGAACGGCGACGGGCTGACGGATGTGTTCTATCGCGCCAGCAGCGGCGCCGACTGGGCCTACAAGGTCAACACCGGCACCGGCCTGCTGCCGCCGGTATCGCTGGGCGTAGTGGATTTCCGCGAACTGACCCGTTTCCTGGACATCAACGGCGATGGCCGCGCGGATCTGCTGTACGTGGTCAACGCCGGCAACTTCAAAACCTACAACGTGCGCTATGCGCTGCCGTCCGGCGGCTATGGCGCGGGCACGTGGCTGCCTGGGGTGCCGGGCACCTACGGCAACGCGCTGATCTGCGAAGGCTTCGCGTGCGACGCAACATTGAAAGTCCCGATGTTCGGCGACTTCGACGGCGACGGGAATACGGACTTCATGTCGCTGCGCATCAACAGTGCGCCGGATCTGTTCGTCTCCCGCGCCAACACCCGCTTCATCCCGCGCGATGTCATCACCGGCATCACCAACGGGTTCGGTGCGCAGACCGCGATCGCGTACGCGCCGCTGACGCTGAAGGATTTCTATCGTCCCGATACCGGCACCCGCAACGGTACCGAACTGGGTCGCGGTGCGCCTGCGCAGGATATTCTGGCGCCGATGTATGCGGTGATCCGCGCGTCCAGCAGCGCGCCGGTCAACGGCAGCAATACCGCCCAGGCGACGCTGCACTATCGCTACAACGGCGCGAAGCTGCAGGCCGGCGGGCGCGGATTTCTGGGCTTCCGCGAAGTGGTCACGGTCGACCCCAACCAGACCGGCGGCTACGTGGTCACCAAAACCCGATATGCGCAGAGTTTTCCGTTTGTGGGTGTGCCGCAGCAGACCAATCGGTTCGCATCGATCAATCAGCTCTTCGTCGCGCCGGTGTGTCTCACCGCCGCGCCGACCGAAGCCTGCTTCGCGCCGCGCGGTCAACCGGGCACGACGCTCGGCGGCACCGGCTTTTCCCAGAATGCGCAGGTGTGGGAGGCGGTGACCGACGCGGGCAGTGCGTTCGCACCGGGCTTGGCCGGGCCGTTCTATCCGCGCACCGTGGGCACGCAGGAGGCTGCCGCCGACCCGTTCACGGCGACCCAGACCAGCTGGGTGTCGACGGCTTTCTCGTATGGCGGCTACGGCAATGTGACCCAGACCGCGGTGGATACGTATGCGGGCATCGGCACCACGCCGGCTTCGACCGTTCTCACCAGCAACACCTACAGCGACGATGCCGCGCGCTGGCGGCTGGGCCGGCTGACCGCGAGCACCGTCACCCACAGGCGGCCGGGGATGTCCGATGTGGTGCGCAGCACGTCGTTCGCCTACGCGATGGGCGGCCCCGTCACCGGGCTGCTGAACGAAGAGCGCATCCAGCCCAACGGCAGCGTGCGCGAGGATCTGCGCAAGGCCTACACGCTGGACGATTACGGCAACCGCGTCGCCAGTTTCGTATGCAGCCAGCAGGTGACGGACTGCCGTTCGACCAATCTGCAGTACAGCCTGTGGCAGTGGGACCGCATCCATCGCTACAGCCGTCTGGAGTACGACGCGCGCGGACGTTTCCCGGTGAAGACGGTCGAGCTGTTCCGCCCGTCGACCGCGGCCACCATCGACACCACCCAGCCGGTCGAAGTGGTGTCCTCCGAGGTGCTGGCGCGCGATGTGTTCGGCAACGTGACCGAAGCGGTGGGCTTGAACACTGTGCGCAGCGTCGCCCGCTTCGGCACGCTGGGCCGCGCCTACTACGCATGGCAGCAGACCGACCCGGCCGGCACGGTTCCCGATGCCGGCGGCACGATTGGCGTGAGCAGCCTCACGACCCTGCGCTGGTGCAACACCGGCAGCGGCGCGGTGGTCTGTCCGTCGCGGGCGACGTTCCGGTCGAAGACCACCGCGACCGCCGCACCGACGCAGTGGGTGTATTTCGATCTGCTGGGCCGTGAGGTGCTGAAGGTGTCGCAGAGCTTCAATGCCGGGGTCAGCGGCAAGGACGCCTCGGGCGTGTGCATCGAGTACGACGCCGTGGGCCGTGCGCATCGCACCTCCACGCCGTTTTTTCTGGCCGGCACCACGGTTACGGGCGAACCGGATACGGCGAACGTCTGCACCGCGCCGCAGCGCAAGTGGGTGCGCACCGAGTACGACGTGCTGGGCCGGCCGGTGAAGGCGATTGAAGCCAACGATGCGGCCAGCATGCTGGCGTACAGCGGCACGACGACCACCGCGACCAACGCGCGCGGTTATACGAAGGTCGAAATCAGGAATGCGCTGGGCGAACTGGCGCAGGCGACCGATGCGGCGGGCCTGAGTACGTTCTACGTGTATTACGCAGACGGCACGCTGGGGGCGGTGTCCCGCGACGGCGGTCGCGGTGCGATCACCACGTCGATGGCCTACGACGCGCTGGGCCGCAAGGTCTACATGAACGATCCGGATGCGGGGGTGCGCTATATCGGCCTGAATGCGGCCGGCGAACAGGAGCACGAACACGATGGCGCCGGCAATCTGAATCTGCTGCGGTACGATTTTCGCGGTCGGGTGACCTGGCGGGGCAGCTACGCGCAGACGGCGAACGGGCAGGTGCAGGAGCACGCCTCGTCGGTCCGCTACGACACTGCAGCCAATGGCGTAGGGCAGACGCACTGCAGCTGGGCGGATGGCTTCGCGTATGCCGCATGGCAAGGGCAAAGCGACAAGGCGCAGGCGTGGTCGAGCTGCAGCAGCTTC
>JANOXT010000207.1:0-9274 GCA_031418555.1 Lysobacterales bacterium
GTTCGCGGGCGACGCGCGCGCCTTCAAGCAGTATCTGTTCGATCCGCTGCGGCTGCTGCATCAGCGCGTTGTAGCGTTCGCGCATCGGCGAAAGTTCGGCATCGATGCGTTCGAACAGCGTCTGCTTCGCATCGCCCCAGCCGATGCCATCGGCGAACGCTGCGCGCATCGCGGCGGTCTCCTCGGCGCTGGCGAACGCCTGATAGAGCTGGAACAGGGCGGAGCCTTCGGTGTCTTTCGCTTCGCCCGGCGCGCGCGAGTCGGTGACGATCGATAAGATCAGCTTCTTCAGCTGCTCGCGCGAACAGAACAGCGGAATGGTGTTGTCGTAGCTCTTCGACATCTTGCGGCCGTCCAGGCCGGGCAGGGTGGCGACATGTTCTTCCACGGCGGCTTCCGGCAGCACCAGATGGTCGCCGTAGAGATGATTGAAGCGCTGCGCGAAATCGCGCGCCATTTCGATGTGCTGGATCTGGTCGCGGCCCACCGGCACCTTGTGCGCGTTGAACACCAGAATGTCGGCGGCCATCAGCACCGGATACATGAACAGGCCGGCGTTGATGCCGTTGTCGTCGTCTTCGCCCTCGGCGCGGTTCTTGTCGACCGCGGCCTTGTAGGCGTGGGCGCGGTTGAGGATGCCCTTGCCGGCGACGCAGGTCAAAAACCAGGTGAGTTCCGGAATTTCGACGATCTCGCTCTGACGATAGAACCACACGCGGTCGTTGTCCGGTTCCAGTCCGCAGGCCAGCCAGCTGGCGGCGATATCCAGCGTAGAGCGCTGCACTTTGACCGGGTCCTGCACCTTGATGAGTGCGTGCATATCGGCCAGGAAATAAAAATTCTGGGTGCCGGGCATGCGGCTGGCGGCGACGGTCGGGCGGATCGCGCCGACGTAGTTGCCCAGATGCGGGGTGCCCGAGGTGGTGATGCCGGTAAGGACGCGGGTGACGGTCATGGGGCCAGACGGGGAAGAGCAGGCCGGCTAGTTTACCCGCGGCTGAATCCTGCGGCCCCGCCATCGACACGCATGCAAACCCCGTTCGGCGACAAGGGGCGTTCAAGGTGATTGTCCAAGTCGGACACCCATCTCACGGAGCCCCGTCATGTTGCGCCCCACCGCCCTGCTGCTGTCCGCACAGCTCTTCATCGGCATGCTTGCCACCACCGCCTGCAGCGGACTGTCGGCGCAGCCGCTGGTCGATGTCGATATCGTCGATCGCGACAGCGGCGAATGGCTGCCCGAATACCGCCACCGCGGCCGCGACTGGATCCCCGGGGTTCCCGGCCACCGCTACAGCGTGCGCATGACCAACACCACCGGCGAGCGCGTGCTGGTGGTGCTGTCGGTCGACGGCGTGAATGCGATCAGCGGCGACACCGCCGCCGCCAACCAGACCGGCTATGTGCTGGGCCCGTGGCAGAGCACCGAAATCACCGGCTGGCGCAAATCCTGGCAGGACGTTGCCCAGTTCTATTTCACCGATCTGCCCGACAGCTACGCCGCGCAGACCGGCCGGCCCGATAACGTCGGCGTGATCGGCGTGGCGGTGTTCCGCGAGCGCGCCCAGCCGCAGCCCTATTACGAGCCCGCGCCAATCGGCCGTGATGATCGCGAATACGATCGCAGCGCCCGCAGTCGCAACCAGGCCGGCCGCGCCGAGGAGAAGGCCGCAGCGCCGCAGGCCTCGCGCCGTGCCGCCGAGTCCGTGGCTTCGGATTCCGCCTACGGCGGCAACAGTGCGCCGGCGCAGAGTATCGGTACCGGCCATGGTGCCCGCGAATGGGCTCCGGTCAGCCGCACCGACTTCGTCCGGGCGTCGCGTTCGCCAGCCCAGGTGCTGCAGATGCGTTACGACGACATCGACAATCTGGTGGCGATGGGCGTGATGCCGCGGCCCTATCGCGATGACAGCCGCCGCCGCGGCCACCCCCAGGCGTTCCCGAACGGCTTCGCCGCCGATCCTCCCGGCCGCTGACAATCGTTTCCATCGCTGCGAATCACGGGCCGGCTTTTGCCGGCCCGTTTTCGTATTGATGGGCTCGCTGTGCATTGAGCTTTCTGGGGCCGACCACCTCACGTATTCTCACGGCATCTGGATGTTTGTTTGAGACTTAGAGAGGGAGAGGGAGTCGAAATGGAATACAGTCGTTTGAACACGCTGTGTGGACTGCTACTGGTGTCATCCGCATTCAATGCGCTGGCGCAGAACGCGCCGCCCGCTGCAGTGGACGTCGCTTCGTACGTGCGCAAAGACGCTTACGGCGACGTCAAGATTTCGCCCCAGGGCGATTATCTCGCGGTCACCGTGCCGACCGAGAATCGCACCGTGCTGGTGGTGCTGCGGCGCGCCGACATGAAGCCCACCGCCAAGATCGAAGGCGGCAAGGATTCGGTGATCTACGATTTCTGGTGGGCCAATAACGAGCGTCTGGTCGCCAGCATGGCCGAGAAATTCGGTATCGACGACAAGCCTTTCGCCAACGGCGAAATCTATGCGGTCAATGCGGATGGGACACGGGCAGCGTCGCTGACCGGACCGGCCGAATTCACGTTCGCTGAGGTCCATGACGTATTGCGCGACGACGATTGCAATATCCTGATCGGCGCGATTCCCTACGGTGAGTCCAACAAAACATTGCTGCAGAAGCTCGATATCTACACCGGCCAACGCAGCCCGGTCGCGGCCTCGCCGATCCCGCGCGCCAGCTTCGTGACCGATCGCGAAGGCTATGCGCGCTTCGCGTTCGGCGCCGGCAACGACAACGCCAGCAAGCTGTACTACCGCGAGAAAGCGAGCACCGATTGGCGGCTGATCGCCGACGAAACCCGCACCGGCCTGGTCGAAAACGCGATCGGGTTTTCAGCGGACGGCAAACGCGCCTATCTGCGCACGCAGCGTCCGGGCAAGCCCGATGCGATCCTGTCCTGGGATCCGGCGACGGACGCGCGCACCGAGCTGCTCAGCGACCCGGTGGTGGATCCCTACAGCATGCTATTCGATGGCGAAGACCGGCCGATCGGCGCGCGCTACATGCATGACGGCGTGCGCAACCGTTTTTTCGACGCCGATTCCGCGGACGCCAAGCGCTACCGGCAGCTGGAAAAAGCGTTTCCCGATGCTGCCGTGTTGATCACCTCCAGCACTCTGGACGGCAAGCTGCTGGTGATCCAGGTGGCCAGCGACCGCAATCCGGGCGATTACTACATCTTCGACACCGCAGCCAAAAAAGTGCTGCCGCTGTTCTCGCGGCGGCTCTGGTTCGACCCGGCGAATATGGCGCCCAGCCAGAGCGTCGGGTTCGAGGCGCGCGACGGTACGCCGCTGCACGGCTATCTGACCTTGCCCGTGGGCAAACAGCGCGGTACGCCGCTGCCGATGGTGTTGCTGCCGCATGGCGGGCCGTTCGACGTGTTCGACCGCTGGTGGTTCGATGATGAGGCGCAGATGCTGGCCGAAGCCGGTTACGCCGTGCTGCGGGTGAACTTCCGCGGCTCGTCCAACTATGGACGGGATTTCATGCAAAGCGGCGCCCGCCAGTGGGGCCGCAAGCTGCAGTTCGATCTGACCGACGCCACGCGCTGGGCGATCGCGGAAAAGATCGCCGACCCCAAACGCATTTGCATCTATGGCGCCAGCTACGGCGCCTATGCCGCGCTGATGGGCGCCGCGACCGAGCCCGATCTCTATCGCTGCGCGGCCGGCTATGTCGGCGTCTACGATATGGTCGAACACCACAAGCGGGTGTCGGGCAGCAGCCGCGCCAACCGCAACTGGGTGGAAGACTGGTACGGCACGCGCGAGAACATGGCGGCAATTTCCGTGCTGGACAAAGCCGCGCAGATCCGCGTGCCGGTGTTGCTCGCAGCCGGAGGCAAAGACGAAATCGCACCGATCGCGCACAGCGAAAAAGTGGAAAAAGCGCTGAAGAACGCGGGCGCGCAGGTCGAGACGCTGTACTTTCCCAACGAAGGCCACGGCTTCTACACGGAAGAACACCGGCTTGCGTTCTACACCCGGCTGTTGAATTTTCTCAGTGCCCATCTGGGTGGCGCGGCTGCGAAATAGAGCAGCAGGCGCCGCAGGCGATCGCAGCGCCTTAACGCCTACTCCGCGCTGCGCAGGTACGGCTCGACCGTGCCCTTGAGTTTCATCGTCATCGGCTGGCCGCGGCGGTCCAGCGCCTTGCCGGCGATCACCCGTACCCAGCCTTCGCTGACGCAGTACTCCTCGACGTTGGTGCGGTCCACCCCGTTGAAGCGAATGCCGATACCGCTTTCCAGAAGATCCGCGTTGTAATGCGGGCTGCGCGGGTCGTTGGAGAGGCGGTCGGGAAGGGTGTCGGTCATGGCGGCGCAGCGGGTGGCGAAAGTGGCCGACAGCATACGCAATCGGCCGTCGCGGTCCTACCCGGCCGCGGTCATGCGCTGATTTCGCCGCGCTGCAGCGGGTCGGGCAAAGCTTCTTCGGTGCCGACGAAGCACAGCGATACCGAATTCAGGCAGTGGCGCTCTCCGGTGGGCTTCGGGCCATCGGGAAACACGTGGCCCAGATGGCTGCTGCAGCGCTTGCAGACGATCTCCACGCGGGTCATCCCGTAGCTGACGTCGCGGATGCGGCCGATGTGGGCTTCGTCATAGGGCGCGAAAAAACTCGGCCATCCGGTGCCCGACTCGAATTTCGCGTTCGATCGGAACAGCGGCAGCCCGCACAGCCTGCAGACGTACACGCCGTCGCGCTTGTTGTCGAGAAACACGCCGCAGAACGGCGCCTCGGTGCCGTGCGACAGCAGCACGCGGCGCTCTTCGGGCGACAGGGCGGCGGGAAGCGTCTGCCGCTGGGCATCGCTGGGCGGGGACAGGTCGAACGTGGGCATCGGATTCTCCAGAAGGCCGGGGGATCAAGAATTGCCTGCAGCATCACCGGTTGCGTCGGCCGCGAAACCGCTCCACTGCCGCTTGGCGTTGGCGATGATCGCACGCATCAGCGCGCGGTCCTGCAGCCGCGAGACCGCCGTCGCACCCAACTGCAGCGCTTTCTCCCGCAGCGCCGTATCGACGTCGTAATGCGCGCCGCTGCGCTTGTCCTGAAAAGCGCGACGCGGCAGACCCAGTCGCGCTGCGAACGCATGCAGTTCGTCCAGATCGTCGGCCAACAGATGCGCCCAGCGCCGCCCGCGCCACGGAAACACTGCATTGTCGACGTAAACGGCCATGCCTGAAGTGGATCATGTCTGCGCGCTTTGCGCAAAAAACCCGATATCGCAGGCCTTTCGCAGCTTTGAATCGCACTGCGCAGGCCCCATGATGAGCCGATGAATTCCCCACCTGCCGCAGACACGCCCGCCATCGCTCCCGATCCGCAGCCGCAGCAACCGGTTGCGGTCGCGCCTCCGGCCAATGCGCGCAGCGAAACCCAGATCCTGCGCGAACTCATCCCGTATCTGCGTCCGTTCGTCGGCCGCATCCTGTTCGCGCTGGCGCTGGTGGTCGCGGGCAAGGTCGCCGGCCTCGCCGTGCCGACGGTGCTGAAGAAGCTCGTCGATGCGCTCGATATCAAGGCCGAGCCGGCACTGCTGGTGATGCCCATCGGCCTGCTGCTGGCCTACGGCGCGGCGCGGGTCGGCATGACGTTTTTCGCCGAAGTCCGCCAGATTGTGTTCGCGCGGGTGATGGCGCGGGTCTCGCGCCGGGTCACGCTGCAGGTGTTCCGCCATCTGCACGCGCTGTCGCTGCGCTTCCATCTTGCGCGTCGCACCGGCGGCGTGGCCCGCGATATCGAACGCGGCGGCTCGGCCATCGCCGATCTGCTCGACTGGATGATCTACACCATCCTGCCGACGCTGTTCGAAATCACGCTGGTGACCGGCGTGCTGGTCTGGATGTACGACTGGGGCTTCGCGGTGATCACCCTGATCACGCTGGCCGCGTACATGGCCTTCACCTTCATGATCACCGAATGGCGGACGCGCTATTACCGCGCCGCCGTGGAGGCCGACACCCGCGCCAACGAGCGCGCGGTCGATTCGCTGCTGAACTACGAGACCGTCAAATATTTCGGCAACGAAGAACACGAGGCGCGGCGCTACGACATCAGCCTGCAGGAGCGCGAAGAAGCGCAGGTGATGAGTCGCAAGACCCTGGGCCTGCTCAATCTGGGCCAGGTCACCATCGTCTCGCTGGGCGTCACCGCGATGATGTGGCGCGCCGCCGCCGGCGTGGTCGAGGGCACCATGACCATCGGCGGGCTGGTGTTCGTCAATGCGGTGCTGCTGCAGCTGTCGGCGCCGCTGAATCTGCTCGGCATGATGTACCGCGAGGTCAAGCAGGCGTTCACCAATCTGGAGCGGCTGTTCGGGCTGCTCGACGAAAACATGGACGTGCGCGATCGCGACGATGCGGTGCCGCTGCGCGCGGACAAGCCGAAGGTGGTGTTCGACCGCGTGCGTTTCGGCTACGACCCGCGCCGCGAGATCCTGCGCGAAGTCAGCTTCGAAGTGCCGCGCGGCGGCACCGTCGCCGTGGTCGGGCATTCGGGCTCCGGCAAGTCCACGCTGGCGCGTCTGCTATACCGGTTTTACGACATCGACGCCGGCCGCATCGCAATCGAAGATGTCGACGGCGTGCTGCGCGATATCCGCGACTACACCCAGGCGTCGCTGCGCCAGGCCATCGCGATCGTGCCGCAGGATACGGTGCTGTTCAACGACACCATCTACTACAACATCCTGTATGGACGGCCGGATGCGACCCGCGATGAAGTCGAGGGCGCGGCGCGCGCGGCGCATATCCACGACCTGATCGTCGGCTTGCCCGATGGCTATCAAACCGAAGTCGGCGAGCGCGGGCTGAAACTTTCGGGCGGCGAGAAACAACGCGTCGCCATCGCCCGCGCACTGCTGAAAAATCCGGCGATATTGATTTTCGACGAAGCGACATCGGCGCTGGATTCGAAATCCGAGCAAGCGATCCAGTCCGAACTCGACCGCATCGCCCAGGGCCGCACAACCTTCGTGATCGCGCATCGGCTGTCGACGATCATGAATGCCGAGGAGATTCTGGTGATGGACAAGGGCGAGATCGTCGAGCGCGGCAACCACTTCGCGCTGCTGTCGCAGGACGGCTACTACGCGCAGCTGTGGCGGATGCAGCAGCAGGAACGCAGCGAAGAGCCGGTCGAGGCCCGATAAAAAAGACGCCGCGCTTGCGCGCGGCGTCTCCAGTTGCGATGCGGATCGATCGATGCAGATTGATGCAGATTGATGCAGTGACCAATCGATGCAGTGACCGATTACTTCGGCAGCAGCACCTTGTCGAACACGTGGATCACGCCGTTGCTCTGATACACATTCGCGATCGTGACCTTGGCGGTGCCGCCCTTGCCGTCGGTCACGGTGATGCCCTTGCCGGTGGACCTGAAGGTCAGCGTTTCGCCCTGCACGGTGGCGTAGGTCGCGGTGCCCTTGCCGGCCTTGATCTTCGCGGCGATCGTCTTGCCGTCGATGCTGCCCGGGACGACGTGATAAGTGAGGATGCCGGTAAGCATGCCTTTGTTTTCGGGCTTCAACAGCGTATCGACGGTGCCGGCGGGCAGCGCGGCGAACGCCGCGTTGGTGGGCGCGAATACGGTGAACGGGCCTTTGCTCTTCAGTGTTTCGACCAGGCCGGCAGCTTTCACCGCGGCGACCAGCGTGGTGTGATCCTTCGAGTTCACGGCGTTGTCGATGATGTCCTTGGTGGGCAGCATCGCCGCGCCGCCAACCATCGGATTGGAATGCATGCCTTCATGATGTCCGGCAAGCGCGACGCCTGCGAAGGCAATGGATGTGGCCAGTGCGGCCGTCAGCAGTTTCATGTTCATCGTGGAATGTCTCCGTGGGGGTAGGTGGGCGACCGGCCCTCTGCGCCGGGGAGGGAGTGGGGCTGCGCGGAAGACCGGTACGGACACAGTTACGCGGCGCTGGCGCTCACGGATGCACACGATGAAAAAAATCACACAGACCCAGAAAAACGCCGCCTTACGTCGAAGCGCAGCGGATGGATGCAGCGGATGGAAACATTTTCCGGATCAGTTCAGCAGCGGTGCGAGCGCCGACCAGACGTGATCGCGCAGCTTCGGCTGGGCGGTGGCGACAGGATGCAGACGATCGGCCTGGAATGCGCGGTCGTCCGCTGCGATCGGCTGCAGCAGGAACGGCAGGAATGCAGTCTTCTGCTGTTGCGACAGATCGCGGAACAACTGCTCGAACTGGCGGGTGTAGTCGGGGCCATAGTTCGGCGGCAGGCGCATGCCGATCAGCAGTACGTTCGCATTCGCGGCTTTCGCCGCTGCGATCATCTTCGCCAGATTGGCGCGCGTCTGCACCAGCGGCAGGCCGCGCAGACCGTCGTTGGCGCCCAGTTCGATCACCACCACCGACGGTCTGTTGCGCTTGAGTTCGCCCGCGATGCGCGCGGCGCCGCCCGCGGTGGTTTCGCCGCTGATGCTGGCGTTGATCACGCGCCAGCCAGGTTTTTCCTTCGCGATTTTCTGCGCGGTGAGCGACACCCAGCCCTGCGATGTCGACAACCCGTAAGCGGCCGACAGCGAATCGCCCATCACCAGCACCGTGCGCTGCACCGCTGGCACTGCGGCCGTGGTGACCGCAGGTTTTCTTGCAGGCTGCACGAAAGCCTGCGCGCTTGCGCATGCGAGTGCGCAGGAAACAAGCAGAACCGCAAAATGCATGACGGAATGTGGAGGCGAGGATGGCGTGCGCATGGATGACCGGTCTGCAATGAGTGTGTGGATGGTACGTGCGCCGAAGCGCATTGGCTGCTCTGCTTACGCGCAGCGTAGGGGAGGTTGGGAGGGAGCAAAGCCGATATTGCAGATCACGCGGTAGAAACAAAGGCCACTGCGGGTCAACCGTAGCGCGCCCTCAGCATCGCGTAGCCGCTGCGCAACGCCTGCGCCTCGCCGCCGGCGGGGCGACCGCTGCGGTCGCTGTCGTTCCAGCTGTAAACATCCAGGTGCGCCCACATCTGCTCCGCAGGCACGAAGCGTTCGAGGTACAGCGCGGCGGTAATGCAGCCGGCCATGCTGGTGCTGCTGCTGTTGGCCAGATCGGCGATGCCGCTGCTGAGATAGCGCAGATACGGCCGATGCAGCGGCATCCGCCACAGCGGGTCGTAATGACGCGCGCCGGCGGCCAGCCATTCGTTGGCCAGCGCATCGTCGTTGCTGAACAACGCCGGCAGATCGGGGCCCAATGCGACCCGCGCGGCGCCGGTGAG
>JANOXT010000208.1:0-6662 GCA_031418555.1 Lysobacterales bacterium
GGCCGTCGCGGACTTCAGTTGCGATGGTCGTGCCGACGTCATGTGGCGCAATACGAACAACGAACTGGTCAGTTGGGTAGCGCAGGCCACCGGCAGCACAGCAACATCCACCGCGTTCACACAGCAGACCATCGCGGCCTATCCCAATGGCTGGGTGACCCGTGGTGCGGGCGACTTCAACGGCGATGGCTGTCAGGATATTTCCTGGTTCAACAGCAGTGCTCTCAGCTACTGGCTGCTGACCGCGAACAGCAGCGGCGTGATCAGCATCACCGGTACCGGCGGGCGGGCGCTTCCGGGTGCTGCAAACCTGATCGCGATCGTGGACATCAACGGTAACGGCCTCGCCGATGCTGCCATTCGCGAACCCAACGGCGTGATGAGCGCGTTGATGGATTTCGGAACCGGCACCACTCAGCAAAGCCTGTTCACATATCCAGCCGGCTGGCTCGCAATCGATGGTCAGAGCCCGTACATCTGGCGGCGCAGCGTGACTGGCGATCTGAACGCAGACCAGCGCTCGGACCTGGGCTGGACCAATGGCAGCGCCTACAGCTTCTGGACCATGTTCGGCAGTGTTGTACAGACGGTCGGCGGTCAGAATTTCGCCACCGCCCGCACCGTGATCGGAACCGGCGATTTCGACGGCGACCTGCTACAGGACGTGCTGTTCCGTACGAATGCGGGTGAACTGGTTCGCTGGCGCCGTACCCAAACCCAGTTCGTTGAGGAAGCGATCAGCGGCTATCCAACCGGTTGGACTGTGGCCGGTATCTCCGATATCGACGGCGATGGCCGCGATGACATCATCTGGCAGAACGGATCGACCTTCAGCTACTGGGTCATGGAGGGCAACACGGTGCGTCTGGTCGGTGGCCAGGTATTGCCATCCGCTTACACGCCACTTGCAGCCTCCGATCTTGACGGTGATGGCAGGTCGGACATCCTTTGGCGTTCGAGCGACAACCAGATGCACGTCAGCAAGAGCGTCGGTCTTGCCTTCAACAACGTCACGATAGGTGCTTATCCGACGGGGTGGGCTTTCCTGGGCGCTGGCGATGTTGACGGCGATCTGGCCAATGACCTCATGTGGCATAACGGCAGCGGCGTGTTCACCCACTGGAAGATGCTCGGGCTCAGCCCATCGCCGCAGCCCGGTCAGGCAATGGCGATTACCGGTTCGGTCATCGCCACCGGTGATTACGACGGCAACGGCCGCACCGACCTTGTATGGCGCACGGCCAGCGATCAGCTGATCCTCGCGATTCCGAATGGCACGGCCACACAGGCCGCCAGTACGTACGCGATCACCAGCTATCCGGCTGGTTGGACGCCGGTCAGATAACACTCAATCGCTTGTATTTCGCGACAAAAGAGCCCGGCGAAAGCCGGGCTCTTTGTTTTAGGCCTGACTGGCATCATCGAAAACCAGTTGCGAAAGCGCAAAATGGCAGAACGTCATGACGCAGTACATTCGATTCAAGTTGAAATAAAACCTGAAGCAACAGCGGATTTCTTGCGATGGCTAGAACAAGCACGAATTGTGCGACCGTCAGAAAATGATCACTGCTTTTGTTTATCATATGAAGCGGGCAATACAGCGGTATTCACTCCGCACCGTTACCGCAGCCTCCCCATCTTCAACAAGCGAACGAATCATCATGGATCTTGCCCAGCGCGACGACTACCTCATGCTCATGCAAAGTTTTTTTGCCCATGAAGTGCGCCCAAGACTGGAATCGGATTGGCCGGTGACACAGACGGCTTACGAGCGGCTGAGCCCTGACGATGTTGCATTGATCGAACGCCGTGTCGGCGATGTATACGGCGATGCCGAGCAGAAAGCGCTCCAGCATTGGAAAGATGCAAGCTTTCCGCATTACCGCCGCGAGATTCTCCGCTATGGCTGTTCGGTGGAAACCGAGCTGCTGCGGCGCAAAACCCTCATGACACCCGCCAATCCGCCTGCCGAAGTGCACAGCATGATGCGCAACTCTGTGTTCGCTGGCGACCTCTACTCCGGCGACATGATTGTGGCGGCGTTGAAGCGCGCAGGCATGGAGCCAGTCGACCACGCGAGCTATCTCGATTTCGGGTGCTCATCCGGCGCCTTGGTACGCAATCTGGCAGCGGCATTTCCCGGCTCGCGCTGGCATGGCTGCGATCCGGTGCAGGATTCGATTACCTGGGCAAGCCAGCATATCTCCGGTGTCGACTTCTACAACAGCGCGCAGCAGCCACCGCTCGCCTACCCAGATCGCCTTTTCAACGGTGCATACGCCGTATCGATCTGGTCGCATTTCTCGGAACGCGCTGCACTGGCATGGTTCGAAGACATGTACCGCCTGATCTCGCCGGGGGGCTTCCTGGTGTTCACGACCCATGGGATCCGCAGCATCTATTACTATCTTTCCGAAGACAAAATCCTTTTCGACACCGCAACGTCATTGATGCGCGACATGTCCGAAACCGGCTACGGTTTCCAGCCCGTCTGGGAAAATGCATCCAAGGAAGCGGACTTTCTGGAAACCAGCGACTGGGGCAATGCATATTTCACGCTCGGCTGGGTAACGCAACATCTCGGATCGAAGTGGCGCTTGCGCGATTACCTTCCCGGTATCAACCAGTGCAATCAGGACATCTACGTACTGCAACGGATGTAGGCATCACAAGCAGCGCCTGCCGCTGAACCGGTGAAATACATCGCCTCCAGATGCAGTCAACGCGGTAATGCTGTCAGTTGCGCCGTCAGTTGCGTGCGCCGCGGAAGAGTGAGCTGAGCCACCGCAATCCGCGGGTGAGTCGCCACGAGCGCGAACCGTATATCACAGCCATTTCAGCCTTTATACGGTCTGACTCGCCCTGCAGGGCCATGATCTTCTCTCCGGCGTGCCTGCGCATATCGTCGTTCTGCGACACCAGCAATCGATCGTGCTCGGCGCGCGCATCCGCGATCGTCTGCAGCTGCGACGCCCGCAATGCTGCGACCTGCGACCGCAGCTCCGCAGATTCGCGCTCTGCCGCGTCACGGGCCACAGCCAGCGCATCGTTTTGAATTCCAGCGTCGTCGGCGCGCGCGCGCTGCGCTTCAGTTTCGCGCTCGATCATCTCTATCGCTGCCAGCGCTTCAGCGTAAACACCCGACAGCTGTTGGCGCTCAGTTTCTCGCGCCGAAACATGGTCCTGGGCAGCCTGCAACTCGACGCACAGCGCATTGCGTTCTTCCAGTGCAGTATCGAATGCAGCGCGAATCTCGTCCAGCTCGCGGTCGCGAATAACAACCAATCGCTCGAAATGGCCGCGCTTCAGATCCGATTCCGTCGTATCGCTCTGCGCAGCCTGCAACTCAGCGGTCAGCGCATCGCGCTTTTTCACAGCCGCATCGAAAGCGGCGCGGAGCTCGCCCAACTCGCGGTCGCGAATGACGAGGGATCGCTCGAAATGCTGCCGCTTCAAATCCGTTTCGATCGCATTGCCTAGGCTTTCGAAGAGGCGACGGATATGGACCACAGTGCCGTCCGCTTCAGCGGCACTCAGCGCACGAAGCGCAGCTGGCATTTCCTCGCCTACGATCAACACTCCGAGACCATAGGCATGGGTGAACTCGAAGCCGGGATAACGTTCGCGCAGCTCGGCCCACAGTTTCCATACTCCGAAATCACGCTCACGCACCACCGTGTCGTGAAACAGCACAACGCCACGCGCAGACAATTTCGGCAGCCATGTCTCGAAATCATGCCGCACCGCTTCGTAAGTATGCAGGCCATCGATGTGCAGTACATCGATCGAACCATCGGCAAACTGCGGCAGCGCTGCATCGAACGTCATGCGCAGCATCTGCGAGAAGCCGGCATAGTCGCGATCGTGATCGCTCTTCAGCGCAAGGTAGATTTCGTCGCCATAGTGGCCGGCGTGCTCATCTCCCTGCCACGTGTCCACTGCGAAGCATCGCGTCGACAGGCCATGATCGTAAACGGCTTGGCAGAAGCCCATGTAGGAGGCGCCTGCATGCGTACCCAACTCGACGACTACCTCTGGCGCGCAGCGCTCGATCAGCCATGAAGCAAACGGCAAGTGCCCTGTCCAGGCGCTCGGCGGGAGATAGCGCGGGTGCGCGAACATGCTGTCGGCAAATACGAAACCGGCCATGAACTCACCCTACCGACAACTTGTTCGACGCGCGTGCCAAGGCACCGGCAAGGCGCGTACGCAACGAGCGGCCATGGGGTTTACGGAATACGCCCACGGTATCTCCCCATTCGCTGCTGCCGGGATCCGGGTGCGGCTGCCAGTCAGTCGTCACTTCCAACAGCTCGACATGGGTATATTTCGCCAGCGCACGGTAGCCGTCCGGATAGAAACGCCAGCAGTCCTGGGGATAGCGGTGCTCGGAGCCCCTTGAGGGCGCGATCAGAAAGATCATGCCCCCCGGTTTCAACACGCGATCCATCTCTAGCCATGTCAGCCAGAAAAATTCAACGTGCTCGAACGCTTGTCCGGACACGATCACATCGACAGATTTCGACGCCATAGGAAATCGATAAGGCGAGCTCAGGACAATATCGACACCAGGCCCCGCTTCCAGATCAATGCCGCGATATTGCACTTCCGGCAGATCGAACAAGGGCCGATACGAGCCGTTGACGTCATAGGCGCCGATATCGATCACGGACAAGGGCCGCTTTGCGACCAGATGCCTGTTCACCACATCCTGCATATGTTCATAGGAACTGACGTGCACTGAAGTCTCTGCTTAGATGAGTCATCGGGTGGTTCGCAAGGATTGCGCAGCTTGATCGCGGCTGTGGATCGGTTATTGGATCTGCACAACGATTTTGCTGTCGCATTCGGTCAGTCGGTCTTTAGTACCGGTCAAGACGTAAAACCGGTACTTGCCGGCTGTAGACGGAAATTTACCGGCAAGACGAAAGCCAGCCATGGTGAATTGCTTGTTCTCTCCAGCGACATCGGCGCGTTCGGTGCGTTCGCCGCTCAGCAGCGCGCCCTTCATGCTTTTGTCGTAAGGCTTGAAGACGCCGAATATGGCTGCAGGAACCGGATTGTCTTTCGACGAAGTGATGTTCCAGCCAGTCACAGTGACATCGCTACCGACCGCGTAGGGCCCCGGCACGACCGGCTTCTCATTGAAATAATCGACTGGCGCCATGCACTCCCCGGTCTCGATTCCAGCAGTCTCGAACCCTGAAGGCATATCGACATTCATACCCAGATCCACCGGGCCGTTCTCGTCGATCGCCGAAGGTGGCGGCGTTGCGGCCGCAGCCTCGGTCGCCGGCGGCGCCGGTTGTGCGGCGGTTTCGGAGACTGGGGCTGGAGCGGGCGACTGCGATTGATCGCCGCAGCCCATCGCAGAAAGACACAACGCGGTCAGGATCAAAGCATGAATCTTCATTTCATCTCCACAAGTTGTTTGTAATATTGGGCGAGACCCTGTTGGAGGGTCATGGAAGGCTGCCAGCCGAGCTCAGACGCAGCCAAGCCTATCTCCAGTGAAATCCGTTCGACTTCGTATGCGGCTTTAGGCTGACAAGCGTACTGCAGGACCACGCCCGAAACCGCAGCGCACAAACGCACGAGCTGGTCAATATTAACGCCCTCGCCAGAACCGATATTGAACACATCAAGAGCGCCCTCGTACGCAAGCGTGCGCGAGAAGGCGTGCGCCACGTCAGCGACATGCACATAGTCGCGTATCTGGGTGCCATCGCCCCATACCGTAAATTGGTCGCCATTGCTCATGCAGCTGAAGATACGGCCGATCACGCCATGCGCACGCTGAGATTCCTGACCCGGACCGAAAGGATTGCCGATGCGAAGCACGACGAGGCGACAACCGGTGCGCGCCAAACGCACGCGAAGCAGTGTTTCAACGGCCAGCTTTTGCGCGCCATACAGCCCGACTGGGCGGCAGACCATATCCTCACGCGCGCCGAGCACATCCGCGCCATATACGGTGCCGCCCGAGGAAGCGAACACCAGCCGACCCACGCCAACGGCGCTGCAGGCATCGGCCAGCCTGCTCGCGAGCTGCACATTGCGCAGATAGCCTGGCCAGCCTGAAGTTTCCGCGCTACCGGGCACCAGATCTCCTGCGAGATGCAGACATGCGTCAGCGCCGGCAAGCAGCGATTCCAGCGGAGCCTGCACGTCGAACAGATCCCAGACCTGCTCATGCGCATCGCCACGCGGACGACGCACGACACTCGTCACCTCGTGCCCTTCAGCGCGCAGGTGCGCAACGGCATGGCTGCCGAGGAATCCACCGCCGCCAAGCACGACGATTCTCATTGCGCGCCACCCTCTACGCCACCGAGCATCGCGCAGACCCGGCCCACTTCATGCTCCCAACTGGTTCCCGTGACGTGGTGCAGGGCACGGCTGATCTGCGCTTTCCGGCGTACCTCATCGTCGAGCAGACCGACAATGGCATCAGCGATGCTTTCTGGCGTAGAACGGCTATAGGTAGCGATTTCGGAATTCAGGCCCCACGTCGCGCAGTCGTCATCGTTGCTCACAACGGCGCAGCCGCAGGCCATGACTTCATAAGGCAGCAGCGACATGTTGCTGAAGGACAGGATCAATGCGACATCGCACTGCGAATACAGATCAGGCAGCTGGTCAGTCGACAGCACGCCGCCGTT
>JANOXT010000209.1:0-1935 GCA_031418555.1 Lysobacterales bacterium
GCAGTTCGGCCATCAATACACCCATGTCTGGATCGACTTCCGCGGCATCCGCGATGGCTACATGCGAACGCGCGGCTTCGACTATTTCGAGAACAGCCGGCGCGCGACCCTCGCGCAGCATGCGTATGCGATCGCCAATCCGATGGCCTGGAAGGGCTACGACGGCGAGGTCTGGGGACTGACCGCTTCCGATGGGCCGCAGAACACCAAGCAGACCTATCGCGGCGAACTGCGCGAGTTCCGCGGCTACAGCGCGCGCGGCGCAGGTCTGGTCGACGGCTTCGACGACGGCACATTGGCGCCCACCGCCGCGCTGGCCTCGCTGCCGTTCGCGCCCGAAGTGGTGATGCCTGCCGCAGAAGCGATGCGCGCCCGCTACGGCGACCATCTGTACGGGCGCTACGGCTTTTTCGATGCGTTCAATCCGAGTTTCGAGTACGACGTGACGCTGGTCACCGGCAGGATCGTACCGGGCAAGGGCTGGTTCGCCAGCGATTATCTGGGCATCGATCAGGGGCCGATTCTGGCGATGATCGCGAATTATCGCGATGGATTCGTCTGGGAGGTGATGAAGCGCAATCCGCATATCCGCCTTGGGCTTGAGCGCGCCGGATTCCAGGGCGGTTGGCTGGACGCGCCGTCGCCAGCGGCGAAGCGGTAAGGTATCGGATGCGTACTGTCGCAGCCCTGATGTGCATCCTGCTTGTGCTGACGGCGTGCCGTCCGGCCGACGATCGCGTGGCGATCCGGTTCTGGGCGATGGGGCGCGAGGCCGAGGTGGTGGGCGCGCTGATTCCGCAGTTCGAGCGCGAGCATCCGGGTCTGCGTATCGAGCTTCAGCAGATTCCGTGGACTGCGGCGCACGAAAAATTGTTGACCGCATATGCGGCCGATGCGTTGCCGGATATTTGTCAGCTGGGCAACACCTGGGTGCCGGAGTTCGCCGAGTTGAATGCGCTCGAGCCGCTGCAGCGCTATGTCGATGGCTCAGCGATCGTTGAGCAGCAGGATTATTTCGAAGGGATCTGGGACACCAATGTTGTCGAAGGACGTGTTTATGGCGTGCCGTGGTACGTCGATACGCGGCTGCTGTTCTATCGCAAGGATCTGCTGGCCTCAGCCGGATACGATCATCCGCCGCAGACGTGGGCGGAGTGGAATGCGGCGATGGTGGCGATCAAGCGTCAGCGCGGCAAGGATCGTTACGCGATCCTGCTGCCGCTGAACGAGTTCGAGCAACTGCTGTCGCTGGCGCTGCAGCAGGAAGACCCGCTGCTGATCGACGGCCGCAGCAACTTCGACAGCCCCGGCTTCAGGAAAGCGCTTGGGTTCTATACGCAGATGTTTGAACAGGATCTGGCGCCTCCGATGTCGGAGACCCAGATCTCCAATGTGTGGGACGAATTCTTCAACGGCATGTTTGTGTTCTACGTCTCCGGGCCGTGGAATATCCGTGAATTCCGCAAGCGCGCGCCGGCGCACCTGAAGGACGCATGGGGCACTGCGCCGCTGCCGGGCCCGGATGGATTGGGGACGGGAATTGCCGGTGGCACCAGTCTCGTGCTGTTCCGAAATTCGCCGCGCAAAGACGCTGCATGGGCGTTCGTCGAATTCCTGTCGCGTGCCGATATACAGGAACAATTTCACGCCGAGATCGGAGATCTGCCGCCACGCCGCAGCACTTGGGAACGACCGGCGCTGCGCAGTGATCCATATGCAGCGGCGTTTCGCGATCAGCTGGAACGCGTGAAGCCGACGCCGAAGGTGCTGGAGTGGGAGCGGATCGTTCAGGAAATTCGCCTCACCAGCGAGCGCGTCGTGCGCGGCGGCCAGACCAAGGACGCTGCGGTGCGCGCACTCGACGCCAGTGTCGATACGCTGCTCGAAAAACGCCGCTGGGTTGAAGCGCAGCTCGCGTCCAGGGCGGGGGCCGCA
>JANOXT010000210.1:0-29652 GCA_031418555.1 Lysobacterales bacterium
CCAATAAAGACGCTGGCGCAGACGCTGGTGGTTTCCGCGCCGGAGACTTTCATCACCTTGGTAATGGCCATCGCCATCATCCGCACCACCCACTGCATGATGCCGAGGTGGTACAGCACCG
Source organism: Lysobacterales bacterium (assembly GCA_031418555.1). Taxonomy (GTDB): domain Bacteria; phylum Pseudomonadota; class Gammaproteobacteria; order Xanthomonadales; family Xanthomonadaceae; genus Lysobacter_I. Next base: position 122 of record JANOXT010000210.1, read on the forward strand.
CCATGAACGACGCGAAAAAGATCACCGTCGGCAGCGCATGGAAGATGAAGACGAAACCGTATTTGTCCTGGTCGGCCATGCCGCCGAGGATCATCTTCGAGCCTTCGTTGGTGAACCCGATCAGGGTCACGAACACCTTGCCCAGACCTTCGAAGATATTGCCGCCCCACGTCGTCATCAGCACGAACGCCGCGAAGGCGATCTGCAGCGCAACGCCGGTGCCGACCAACTTCCAGTCGACGGCTTTCTTGTTGTTCGAGAACGTCCATGCGATGCCGATCAGCACCGCCAAGCCGAACAGGCCGAAGCCGATCCGTGTCAAAGCTTCCATCGTCTACTCCCCAGGCCATCGGCCAAACTGGGGCAGGGTAGGTCAGCAGGGTGGGGCGGGGCAACTGTTGGCGGACGGGTAGAGCGGCCTTCAGGCCGCTGGCTGCATTTGCGCGGGAGCAGCGGAGTGAAGTCCGCTCTACCGGAATGCGTGCTTACACGTCGCGCGCGACCACCCGGTTGCAGCCTTCCTGCTTGGCCACCTGCAGCCGGCGGTCGGCGCTGCGCAGCATCGACGACACGTCGTTGCCGTCGCTGGGATAGGCGGCCAGCCCACCGCTGAAAGTAATTTTGAGCGGGTCGCCGCCGCGCTCCGGCACGAACGGGCGCTCGGCCATCAGATGCCGCAGCCGGTCCAGCCGTTCCCACGCGTTGCCGATCGGGCAGCGCAGCAGCAGTACGAATTCCTGACCGCCGATCCGCACCAGACGCTCTTTGGCGTGCAGGATCTCGCGCATCGAGCCGGCGATATGGCGGATGGCGCGGTCGCCGGCCAGATGGCCGAAGTCGGCGTTGATGCGCTTGAAGTCGTCCAGATCCAGCAGCGCCATGGTCAGCGATTCGCCGTCCTCGCGCACCGATTCCAGAATCATCGGCATCCGCTGGATCAGCCATGCGCGGTTCGGCAGCCCGGTGAGACCATCGCTGCCGGACGATTCGATCAGCCGCTGCATCCGATACACGATCGTCGTGGTCAGCAGGGTCATCAGCAGCATCAGCACCAGACGCTCGATCTGGCTGCCGACGGAGACGGTGCCGTAGTCGATCGAGATCAGCTCTTCCGGGGTCTGCGCCTTCAAGAACAGCACGCCGACCATCGCGCCGTACTGCAACATCGCCAGTGCGCCCGCGTACAGCGTCAACCGACCGTCGTTGCGCAGCGCAGTCATGCCGATCGAGAACAGATAGAAGCACCACACCACCATGCTGTTGAACGGCGCCACCGGGTCGCTGAAGTGCAGCAGCCCCACCACCAGCGTGGTGGTGGTGACGTCGTAAGTGGTGGTGGCATAGGGCAGCCAGCCGTGGCGACGGCGCTGACCGGCCAGCGCCAGCCAGATCTGCGCGCACAGATTGATGAAGACCGAAGCGCCCAGCCCGGTCATCAGCTCAGTGGTGCTGCCGGCACCCAGGTTGCCCAGCATCGCCACCAGCGGCAGCAGCAGCGTGAGCGCCGACAGCAGTGCGCGAACGCGCGCTACCAGCAGTTCACCGCCGGCGCCGAGGTCGAGCATGACTTCGTCCGGCCGCGAGAACAGCGTCCGCAGCAGGTCCCGCTTCCAGTCGCCGGTGATGCTCATGACGTCGCGCGCTTCTCCTGTCGGTCGGTGCACAGCATACCGGTGGCGCCGCCCGCGCAGGCCGTGTCGACCGGCATGCCATCCATCTGCAGCCCGCGGACCGCGACCCACGCCGCCATCGCCAGAAACAGCGCGGCGGCGGTCATGCGCGCGGCCTTCAGCGGCAGTTTCGCGGCGAAGCGGCTGCCCAGCAGCACCACCGGCACGTTCGCCAGCAGCATGCCCAGCGTCGTGCCAGCGACCACCGGCCACAGCAGCGGCGATCTGGCGGCCAGTACGATCGTGGCGATCTGGGTCTTGTCGCCGATCTCGGCTAGAAAGAACGCAATGACGGTGGCGATGAACGCGCCACGCGCAGGCAGGCGTTCGCTGTCTTCATCGATGGTGTCCGGCTTCAGCGTCCACACACCGATGGCGGCGAAACTGCCGGCGACGATCCAGCGCAGCATGTTCGGGGTGATGTGCGCAGCGAGCAGCGCCCCGAACCAGCCGGCCAGCGCATGGTTGAGCAGCGTCGAGACGAAGATGCCAGCGATGATCGGCCATGGTTGGCGGAAGCGCGCGGCCAGCAACAGCGCCAGCAGCTGGGTTTTATCGCCGATCTCGGCGATAGCGACCACCAGCGTGGACATGCCAAGGGTGGAAAGCGGGGAAATATCCATCGGAACTCCATGGCCGGGCTTTGCTGCGGACGCGAAGACAGAGACGCGCAGCCCGGCATGGGACGCGATCTCCGCCTTCGGTCTTGCCCGATGCCGTGTCGATGGCATCTCCTGCGCCATGGCCTGCCGGCCAAGTGTGTTGACGCAGATCCCGCCGAGGCCGATGGCCGCTGCGGAGGACGACTCCCCGGAGGACGAATTCCCCAAGATCGGGGCGCGCAGTGTAGCAGTGGATGATTGCGGTCCGCGGTTACACTCATGGCCCCCGCCATGCCAACGGAATCGCCATGCATTATCGCCGTCTGGGCTCCACCGGTTTGCAGATTTCAGCGCTGTCGTTCGGCGCCTGGATCACCTTCGGCCAGCAGATCGGCCGCAGCGCCGCACGCGATCTGATCGCCGCCGCCTGGGATCACGGCATCAACTTCTTCGACAACGCCGAGGTCTATGCCAGCGGGGAAGCCGAGCGGGTCATGGGCGATGTGATCGCCGACCTGCGTCTGCCGCGCGACGGTTTCGCGATATCCAGCAAGGTGATGTTCGGCGCCGCCAAAGATCCGCTTCCGATGCAGAAAGGGCTCTCGCGCAAGCACGTGCGCGACGCCTGCGACGGCGCGCTCAAGCGGCTGCGCGTGGACTATCTCGATCTGTATTTCTGTCATCGCCCCGATCCCGATACTTCGATCGAGGAAACGGTGTGGGCGATGGATGGCCTGATCCGTCAGGGCAAGGTGCTGTACTGGGGCACGTCGGAGTGGTCGGCCGCGCAGATCCGCGAGGCCGCGAAAATCGCCAGGCAGCACGCGCTGCACGCGCCGTCGATGGAGCAGCCGCAGTACAACCTGATGCACCGCGAGCGGGTCGAGCTGGAATACGCGCCGCTGTACGCCGAACTGGGCCTCGGCACCACCATCTGGTCGCCGCTGGGCTCGGGCCTGCTCACCGGCAAATACAACGACGCCATTCCCGGCGATGCGCGCCTTGGTCTTGAAGGTCAGGACTGGCTGCAGCGTCTGGTGATCGGCGACAGTCAGGCGACGCGCCTGCAGCGCGCCCGAAAATACACCGCGCTCGCGGCCGAGCTGGGTCTGCCGCCTGCCGCACTGGCGATTGCGTGGTGCCTGCGCAATCCGCACGTTTCAAGCGTCATTCTTGGCGCAAGTCGTGTCGAACAGCTGCTGCAGAATCTGCAGGCGCTGACGCTTGCTGAAACTGTCGACGAGGCGGTCTGGCGGCGGGTGGAAGCGGTGACGGAGTGAGGTGGTGGTGCTCGCTGCCGGGCCGGGCTTGGTGTGTGTCATAGGCCGTTCGACCTGAGGAGGCGTCGCTGCAAGCGCTAGCGGATATCATTTGACAATTATTCTCATTTACGAGTTAATTGCATTTAACGCCAATTCGCCGAGACACCCATGCCGCGCCTTCGACACTCCGTACCGTTCATGCTGCTTTGCCTGTCTGTGATCGCGGCACCGCTATCGGCCGTCGCTGGCGAGTCCGTGTTCGGCTATACCTACACTGCCGACACCATGCCCAAAGGCGAGCAGGAGCTTGAAGTCACGCTGACCCAGCGCTGGGATAAGGAAATCGGCACCTACAATGCGACGGATGCGCTATTCGAGTACGAGCGCGGTCTGACCGACAAACTGCAGCTGTCGGTGTATGCGCAGGGCATGAGGATCAAATCGCAGGATGCGTTTCCGCTCGATACGAACGGTGAAGAGGTCTATCCGCTGGATATCGATCTGACGCGGATGGCCGGGTACAAGGCTGCGCTGAAATACAACTTCCTGTCGGCCTACAAAGATCCGATCGGTCTGTCGTTCGTATGGGAGGTCGCGTACTGGGGCTATTTCCCCAAGGTCGACGGTGCGAAAACCAAGCAGTTTTCCTTCGAGCCCAAAGTCATTGTCCAGAAGAATTTCATGGACGATCAGCTGATCTGGTCATACAACCTGGCGCTTGAATCCGAATATCGAAAATTCCCGGAAGGCGGCAGCGAGAACGAGTTCTCGATTAACCACAACATGGGTATTTCGTACCGCTTCGCGCGCAATTTCTATGCGGGCCTCGAAGGCCGGCATCATATGGATATTCTCAACGGCGAGAAGAACCACAACGATTTCTTCCTCGGCCCGACGGTTCAGTACAGCAGCAAAAAATGGTACGTGAACGCGACCTACCTTCGCCAGCTCGACGGCAGCAAGGCCTATACGGGCTACGACGTGGATGCTGCAATCTATCCTTCCGCGAACAGCCGCTATCATCTTGAAGAAGATACCAAGAACGAATTCCGCATTAAAGTCGGCTACAACCTCGATTGATGAACCTGAAAGCACGCTACCAGGTTATTTGGCTCGCGCCGATCGCAGCGGCGGTGGCCGCGCCGGCGTATGCCGCCACGTATATGACGGTGTCTCAGGCGCAGCAGGCCATGTTTGCCGGCCAGACGCTCACCGCAGTACCGCTGACGCTGAGCAAGCAGCAGATCAAGGACATCGAGAAGGGCGGGAATGTCCGCGTCCGCGAGCCGCAGTTGAAGCTGTGGCGCGCCAGCGGAGGCGGCTGGTTTTATCTGGATCAGGTGCTGGGCAAGCATGAATTCATCACCTATGCCGTTGCGATCAATGCCGATGGCTCGGTGCGAAGCATCGAGATCCTCGATTATCGCGAAACCTATGGTAGCGAGATCCGCAACCCGAAATGGCGCGCGCAGTTCGAGGGCAAGCGCGCGGGCGCACCACTCAAACTTGAGGGCGATATCGTCAATCTCTCGGGGGCGACGCTCAGTTGCCGTCACATTGCGGACGGCGTACGGCGGTTGCTGCACACGCATGCGATCGCCGTCGCTCGCTGAAGGCGCTGTTTCGTCTCACCAGCGCATGCGTCCCCTGCTGGGGACGTATGTCGCAATCGGTACAGAAGGCGCTGAAGACGAGACCGCCGTGGCGGTCGATGCCGCTTTCGATGGCATCGAAAACATCCATCGGATGATGAGCTTCCACGACCCGGCCTCGGAGCTGTCGCGGTTGAACCGCGATGCCTTTCGCGCGCCGCAGACACTCTCGCCGCCGGTAGCACGGGTGCTTCGCGCGGCGCTGGGGCTTGCCCGCGCCAGCGGGGGACGCTTTGATCCGACGGTGGCCGGCAGACTGGTGGCTTCCGGGTTGTTGCCGTCGCCTTCGCAGGAAGGTGTCGATGTGCGGGCGCGCTGGTCGGATGTGCATTGGCTGTCCGACGGACGCATTCGGTTCGCAAAGCCGCTTTGGCTGGATTTCGGCGGCATCGCCAAGGGCTATGCGGTCGATATGGCGGTGCGCATCCTGTGGCGGCACGGCGTGCGCTCGGGCATCGTGAACGCGGGAGGCGATCTGCGTGTGTTCGGGGCAGCGCGACAGATCGATGTGCGCGATCCCGTGGATCCGCAGCGGTCCATTCCCCTGGCGCGCATACAGAATGCAGCGATGGCCACCAGCGCCGGCTATTTCAGCCCGATTCCCGGATGCTCCGCCCTGGTGGATGCCGCCACCGGGAAAAGTATGGGCATGTCTGCATCGGTCACGGTCTGCGCGCCGCGCGCGGTGTGGGCGGATGCGTTGACCAAAGTGGTGATGGTCGACGAATCGAGAGCGCTCCCTTTGCTGCGGCGACTGAGGGCGCAGGCGGTGGTGATGACGATCGACGGCGAATGTCGGGAATGGTCATGACCAAACCGCGACACGCGCACGATGGGATGCGGATGCCCGCCTGGATCAGGCGATGGGTGTATGCCGTTGGCATTGCGACGGCAGCGACGGGCACGCTTTGGCTGATCCTGCATCACTTCGTGCGGAAGGAAGGTGAGTTTGGCCCTGAGCCGCATTGGATCGAGCCGCATCTGCTGTCCGCGCACGGCGCGACGGCGATGCTCGCGCTGTGTGTGTTCGGGTTGATCTGGCTGCCGCACGTGCGCCGAGGCTGGCATCAATCGCGCAATCGTCGGACGGGCATTGCGATGGTGGTAATCGCCATGGTCCTCGCCGTAAGCGGCTGGGGCCTGTACTACATTGGCAGCGAAGACTGGCGTCCTTGGATCAGCGCGTTGCACTGGGTGCTGGGGCTGTATGCGGTTGTATGGCTGCCGCTTCACGTCTGGCGCGGACGGCGCAGCGCGCAGCACCGCTGAAGCGGACAGTGCGATGAACTCGGTTGTAAGAAGTTTCCACGGCGACGATGGCAATCGCTTGACTCGATAATGATAATCGTTATCATCTTTGCATCCTCATTTGAATTGGGATGCGCACCGATGACCGTTTTACAGCTCGATCAACACACGCATGCGAGCACGCGACCGGAAATATCGGACGCAGCGCACAGCGTCAGCACGACGCCGGTATTCGACAGCGCCGGCCTGCTGCAGGGCGGTCGCGAGATCCTGATCCGCCACGGCGATGAGTGTTATCGCCTCCGTCACACCCGCAACGACAAGCTGATCTTGACCAAGTAGACCGCTGAGCAAAGTTGAGCAGCGGTACCCGAGACGCCGCGAAATCGCGACGTTCTCTCATTCTTTCAGGCACGCACGCCACCGGTTCGCCGGACGCCAGCCGCCTTGTGTCCACCCACACGAGCACGCCATGCGTCCGAATGCCTTATCCCTGTCTCTCGCGCTGTGCCTTGCCCTGCCCGTCGCCGCATCGGCTGCGGAGGCGACCGATCCGGCGACGCCCGATGGCGCCATGCCCGATGGCGCAGCCGTCCACGAACTGGATCGCGAAGTCGTTATCGCCACCTTGGCTGCGCGCGCCATCGTCGATGTGCCGAACACGGTGGATGTGATCGATCGCAAGACCATGGACGCGCACATGATCCGCGACCTCAAGGATCTGTTCCGCTACGAACCCGGCATTTCGGTCACATCAGGATTTGGCCGATTCGGTTTGGGCGATATCCGCATCCGCGGCCTCGGCGGCAACCGGGTGCGGATCCAGACCGACGGCATTCCGGTGTCGGATGCGTTCGCGATCGGCAGCTTCTCCAATGCCAACCGCAATTTCGTCGACCTCGATACCTTGAAACAGGTCGAAGTGCTGCGCGGCCCCGGCAGCGCGCTGTACGGCTCCGATGCGCTGGGCGGTGTGGTCTCGTTCATGACCAAAGATCCCGAGGACTATCTCTCTGACGGCAAGCGCAGCCATGTCGGTCTCAAATTCGGTTACGAAGGCGACTGGAACGGGCTGTTTGGCGGCGCCACGCTGGCTGGCGCGGGCGATCGCTGGTCGTGGCTGGTCGTGGCGGGGCATCGTCAGGGCCAGGCGCAGCAAAACAGCGGGGATCGCGCCGTCGACGGCAGTCTGCGCACCGCGCCTAACCCGCAGCAGCGCGATGGCCGCAGCCTGCTGGCAAAGCTGGTGTTCGCGCCAAGCGATACGCAGCGGTTTCGGCTGACTGTCGAAGGCAATGAAGATGCCAGCGACACCGATATACGCAGCGGCCTTGGGTTCTCCTCGTTTACGGGCGCGACCGTGAGCGCGCTGCAGGCCGACGATCTGCAGACCCGCGCGCGGGTGTCGCTTGAACATGAACTCGATGCGCTCGGGATGCCGTGGGCGGACACGCTGCGTTGGAAGGTATACCGCCAGGACAGCGAAACCACGCAGCAGACCGACGAAACCCGGACAACGGCGTCGCGGATCCGTCAGCGACGCCAGCGCGCGTTCAATTTCGACCAGCGCGTGTACGGCGTGGCCGCGCTGGCCGGCAAGGATTTCAGCCTCGGTGGCGTCGATCACGCGCTGAGCTACGGCGTCGAACTCGCCCGCACCGAATCGCGGCAGAAGCGCGACGGTCGTGCGATCAATCTGACTACCGGCGCCGTGACCAATATCGTCTCCCCCGATACCTATCCGGTGCGCGATTTTCCGAACAGCCGCACCACCACCGCCGCGCTGTTCGTCCAGGACGAGATGGTGTTCGCCGACGGTGCGCTGCGGTTGATCCCGGCGCTGCGGATAGATCGGTATTCGCTGCGTCCCGAAAGCGATGCCATCTTCGCGCCCGACAATCCGGGCATTGCGTTGGCCGATCTCGACAAGACCAGCGTTGCGCCGAAACTGGGCGCGGTCTGGCATGTTGCGGGCGATTGGTCGCTGTTCGCCGGCTATGCCCGCGGCTTCCGCGCGCCGCCGTTCAACGACGTGAACATCGGCTTCACCAATCTGGCGTTTGGCTACACCGCCATCGCCAATCCCGACATCAAGCCCGAGACCAGCGATGGCTTCGAGGCCGGTCTGCACTATGCCGGCGATGCAATGTGGTTCGGGTTCTCGGTCTACGACAACCGCTATCGCGATTTCATCGAATCACTGCGCTTCATCGGCATGAACGACGCCGGCCTGCAGGTGTTCCAGTCGCAGAACGTGGCCGCTGCACGCATCCGCGGTGCGGAATTGAAAGCCGGCGTGGACTTCGGTGCGATCCGTGAAGGTCTGCGCGGCTGGTCGCTGCGCGGGGCGGCTGCCTATGCGCAGGGTGATGATCGCAGCGAAGATCGTCCGCTGGATACGATCGACCCGCTGCGCGGCAGTCTCGGTCTGGCCTTAGAACGCGCGACGTGGGGTGCGGAACTTGCCGGCACGTTCGCGCAAAGAAAAACGCGGGTCTCCGACGATGCGCTGTACCAACCTGCGGGCTACGGCGTGCTGGATCTGCTCGCACACTGGCAGTTCGCGCCCGGCGCCCGGGTCAACGTCGGCGTGTTCAATCTTGGCGATAAGCGCTACACCGATTGGGCCGATGTGCCGGGCGTGGCCGCGACCAGCGTCACGCTGGATCGCTACACCCGTCCGGGCCGGTCGCTGTCGCTGAGCGTGTCGATCCATTGGTAATCACGGAGCTGCCATCATGATCACGGATGTGTCGATGTACACAGTCACGCGGGACGCGCAGGCCTGCCTGCCGTCGGCCGATGCGCTGGCGGCGCTGGGCACGGTGCTGTGCCTCTATCGCAGCCGCTACGGCGGCGAACTCGGCGGCTGGGCGCAGGCCGCCAGCGCCGAAGTGCGCTGTGGTATCGACAGCGACGGCTGGTACGAATGCATGCAGTTCCGCGACCCCAACGGCGTCTGCTGCTGGCGGCTGTATTTGTTGCCCGAAAGCGATTTTCTGGCGTGGGAACAGATCCAGTCGCGGCTTCCGATCATCGAAGCTTCGCGGCCGCCGACCGAACCGGTCGCAAGCCGGCTGTGGCATCGGCTGTCGTCGCGCGTCGACGGCGAACGCTGGCAGCCCAGCGTCGTTCGCCTGCACGCGTTGCGTCATCCGCAGCCATCGCTTGCTGCAAGTCTGGCGCCGGTGTCTCGGCTGGGTGCCGAGATGGTGCAGCGGGTCGCGCGCATCGAAGGCCTGGACGCTTTGAAATCTGTCGATGACTGCTGCTGTCGTCCATGCGTTGATGTTGATGATGGTGCGCAGCCGCTTTTTTTTCACACGCCAAGGACAATCCCATGACCAGACTTTCCGCATGCATACCGCTGCGCCAGCTCGCGCTGCTGACACTGTTGGTGCCCGGTCTGTCGTTCGCGCAAGCAGAGGCCGTCGACGCGCAACCGACGCAGGCGCGCGACCGCACCGCGATCCTGGCGATGCGCGGCGAATATATCGTCGACTTCGATTTCAAGGAAACCGTCGCGCTGCAGACGGGCTATGCGCGCAAGCCGGACAAGCACAGCGGCGGCAACGAAGTGGTGATCGTGATCCAGGACACGCCGCAGAAAATCGTGCTGCAACATCTATTGGTCTCCGACGACGGCACCCACGTCACCAAGCACTGGCGGCAGGACTGGACCTACGAAGCGACGCGCCGGTTCGAGTTCAGCGCCGATCAGACATGGGCTGTGCGCACGATTCCAGCCGAGATCACCCGCAGCGCCTGGACCCAGTGCGTCTATGAAGTAAGCGACGCGCCGCGCTACTGCGGCACCGGGCGCTGGAACCACCGCTACGGCGTATCCACATGGACCTCCGACCGCAGCTGGCGGCCGCTGCCGCGCCGCGAGTACACCACCCGCAGCGATTACAACGCGATCAACGCCGAGAATCGCCACACCATCGTGCCCGGTGGCTGGACCCACGAGCAGGGCAACACCAAGACCGTGCGCGACGCCGCCGGCGCGACCGTCAACACCCTGGTGCGCGAATTCGGCTTCAACGATTACCGTAAAGTCACAGGCTTCGACTTCGGCCCGGCGTATCGCTATTGGGACAAAACCACCAGCTACTGGTCGAAAGTGCGGGCGCGCTGGGATATGCACCTGATAGCGGGCACAGGGCTGCATCTGAAAACCAAGGTCGACGGCATGGCGATGATTATTCCGCTGTTCGAGCAGGCCGCGAAGCGCGAAGCCGGCGAAGCCGTGACGGACAGCGAGATCGACGCTGTGTTCGCGCAGTGGGTCGAGCCGATCGCGGATGCCGAGGTTTCCACCTTCGCGCATTAACGAATGACGATGCCCCGGTGCGATGGGGCGTCGCCGATCTGACGCCGTCAACCCACCATCGACGGCGGCACTGCTGGCGGTGAAGGCTGTGCTGGAGGTGATGGAGGTGATGGCGGCGCGGGAGGCGGAGGTGGTGCAGGCGGCACGGGAGGCATCGGCGGGAACGGCACAGCCTTCGGCACCTTGATCTGTGCGGCAGCGGACTTGCGATCGCGCAGGTAGTCGACAGCGACCGTGCTGTCTGCCGGTCTGTCGCGCAGCGCATCCATGACGGCCCGCGGTGTCTGCACCGCTTTGCCATCGACGCGCTGGATCACATCGCCGGCCTGCAGCGGCCCCAACGTCGCGCCGGAGCTGAGTACCAGTACGCCCTTGTCGGTTCCGAAATAACGCCCCAGCTGCGCATCGAGCGATGCCAGATTCAGCCCGTTCCAGCGGAAGGCTTCGGACAGACGCTGCTGGCTGCTGCAATCCTCGCCAGGTGTGCTGCAGTCGAAGCGGAAGACATGGGTCTGCGTGCTGAGCGGGCGGCCGGTATCGATCGGCAGGCGCTGCTTCACCTGTTCTTCCGCCTGACGGCGGCATGCGTCCCGATCGCCTTTGCAGTCGATGCGGATCACGCGCCGATCGACGCGCGATCCGCCGTCTTCGCCATCCATGACATGGTTGTCGGAGAACACGAACACACGCGGCGTGTCGCTGCCGCACGGCGGATGGCCGTGGCGCAACGTTTCCGGATCGATGCGGTCGGTTTGGATCTCGATATTGCCGCTGTTCGACGGGCGGACGCTCGCGTTGTCGTCCAGGCGCATCATCTTGCCGTCGCCGCCGAAGACCATGATCCGGCGGTCCATCGTCGGTTTCACCGCGACTTCGGTTTCGCGGTCGCCGCGTGCGTAACGCAGTACGACGGCGGTGTTCTCGTCGATGCTCTGCAGCATTCTGCGCGCGTTCTCGACACGGGCATCCGGCGCGTTGCCTTCGATGGTCTTGTTGTCGATACGCAGCAGGCGGTCGCCGGTCTTCAGGCCCGCAGCGGCCCCGGCGCCGTCGGGCGTGATGCCGGCGATACGCACGCCGCCGACGGAATCGGGCGCGAACAGCACGCCGATCACCGGACGTGCGGAGATCGCATGCGCGAAATCGACGCTCTGCCCGCCGTATTGGCTCGACAGTTCGGCGACGCGTTTGGCGGCGCGCTGCAGATCCTCGCGTGCGGCTTCCAGCGCTTTACGCTGGGCAGGCGTGGGTGCGCTGGACTGCGACAGCGCACTGCCGGTGACCGACAGTCCTGCGAACAGAAGCCCGGAGGCGATTGCGGCTGCGAGAAGATTGGAGCGAAGCGATGTCATGGAAACCTCGATGCTGTGGCGGGGTGAATGTGGGCGTGAGGAAACAGGAAAGTGAGGGAAGATGGAAAGGCGATCAGTCGATGCTGACCAGCGCCCCGTCCAGTCGCTCGCCGTCGGCGGCGAGCAGGCGCAGATGGCTTTCGAAGCCGGCCGATCGCTGCAGCGTTTGGACGCGCGCCTGCCAGAGCATCCGCTGTTCGCTGTTGCTCAACCCCGGCTGCGCCAGCTGTGCATCGATGGTGGCGAGTTCGGCGTCGAAAGCCCCTGCCAGAGAGGCAGCCGGCGCGCTTTCGACGCGGACGTCGCGAGCCACTGCAAGCAGACTTTCCAACTGCGCGGATGCGGCGTAGAGCGATTCGAGCGGCTCCGCGCTGTCGTTGGAATTTGTCGCGGCGCTGGCGGATTGCGCAGCCAAGATCCTGCGTTCGCGTGGAGGATGCCGTGGTGTGTGCGTTCCGCTCGCGGCCCGGGTGATCGACGGACTGTTTCCGGTCAGTCGGCTGTCTATCTTCCCGACCGCCTGTGACGCGCGATCGTTTTGCGGCGTGATCGCATCGCGCGTCGCAGCGTCTTCGGTTGGCAGCGCAATTGGCAGCGCAGTCGGCGAAAGCCGCGTCGCGGCGGCCGATGGTGGTATGTGTGCAGTGCCGACGGGCGCATGACGCAGCATCCACGCCGCCGGCAACGCAGCCATTGCGAACAGCGCTGCAGCCAGCGCCAGCCGGACGAGCTTGCGCGCGCGGTGCGTTCTGATGCCGCGCTGCATATCGATGTGCGCAGCTAGGCCGGGCCATCGCGAAGCAGGCGGCGCTTGCAACGGCAGCGCGGCGAAGACATCGCCCCAGCCGGGCGGGTTGGCATCGGGTGGATGCGTGAAACGGGAAGCGTCAGCCATGGACGGCCTCGCGGAGCGGCAGTGCGGTGGGTTCGAGCAGCTCGCGCAGGCGACGGGTGCCGCGCGCGAGTTGGGATTTCGAGAAGCTGGGGGTCCGCTGCATCAGCGCGGCGATCTCGTCGTGGGTATAGCCCTCGGCGTGATACAGCCAGAGCACGGTGCGGGTGTTCGCAGGCAGCGCATCCAGCGCCCGCTGCAAACACGCGGCATCCGCAGCGGCGGGCGGTGGCGGGGTACGGTCGTCTGCCAACGCAAGGTCGGCATGCAGGCATCCATCGACATCGTCGGTGGATGCCATGTCGTGGCGACGACGACGGCGCAGCGCCATCAGTGCTTCATTGACCGCGATCTGCCGCAGCCAGCCCCAGAACGGGCTGTCTTCGACATCAATATTGTCCATGAGGTTCTTGCGGTTGCCGCGAAACTCGCCGATCCGGGCGATGACCTTCAGCATGGTGTCCTGCAGCACGTCCGCCGCCTGCTCGCGTTCGCCGCAGATCCGCAGGGCGAGGGTGAACACCGGGCGCTCGAACCAGCGATAGATCTGCTCGAAGGCGGCGTGCTCGCCCTGGCGCATGCGCGCGAGCAGGGCGTCCGGGACATCAATGGCAAAGCTGGAAGTGGGGTGGCTCATCTCATCATCTGGATGCGGCAGCAGGGCAAACCGTTGCAGCGTTGCCGCCGCCACTGGCTCCCGGACAGGCAGCGCCTATACTGGCTTCAATTCAGCAGCGAGGATTTCACATGTTCCAGTTCGTTGGCTTCGTCATCGTTGTCCTTGCTGCGATCGGTTTTTTCAAGACCGTGCGGATGGTGCCGCAGGGTTACGAATGGACGGTCGAGCGCTTCGGCAAATACACCCGTACCCTCAGCCCCGGCCTGCACTTCCTGATTCCCGGCGTCTACGGCGTGGGCCGCAAGATCAATATGATGGAACAGGTGATGGACGTGCCCAGTCAGGACGTCATCACCAAGGACAATGCCGTGGTCAAGGTCGACGGCGTGGTTTATTTCCAAGTGCTGGATGCCGCCAAGGCGGCGTACGAAGTCGCCCAGCTCGAAGTGGCGATCATCAACCTGGTGATGACCAATATCCGTACCGCGATCGGCTCGATGGATCTCGACGAATCGCTGTCCAAGCGCGACGAAATCAACGCCAAGGTGCTGACCGCGGTCGATCATGCCACCCATCCCTGGGGCCTGAAGGTCAATCGCATCGAGTTGAAGGATATCCAGCCGCCGCGCGATCTGATCGCCTCGATGCAGCAGCAGAAGATGGCCGAACAGAACAAGCGCGCCGCGGTGCTGGAAGCCGAGGGCGTGCGCCAGTCGGCGATCCTGCGCGCCGAGGGCGAGAAGCAGGCGACGATGCTGGAAGCCGAAGGCAAGCGCGAAGCCTCCTTCCGCGAAGCCGAGGCCCGCGAGCGTCTGGCCGAAGCCGAAGCCAAAGCGACGCAGATGGTGTCGGATGCGATCGCTGCCGGCAACGTCAATGCCATCAACTACTTCATCGCCCAGAAATACATCGAAGCGTTCAAGGCGCTGGCCGAGGCGCCGAACCAGAAGTTCGTCATGCTGCCGATGGAGTCTGCGGGCATTCTCGGTTCGCTCGCCGGCATCACCGAGCTGGCCAAGGAAGCGCTGAGCCACCAGCAGGCCGGCAAGCCGCCGTCCATGCCGCGCAGCGGAGGCTGATCATGCGTTGGGATGTATCCGCCTGGGCGGTGTTCGCACTCGTGCTGTATGCGCTGGAAATGTTGATGCCGGGTGCGTTCATGCTGTGGCTGGCGTTCGCCGCCAGCGCGGTGTGTCTGATCGTCTGGATGGCGCCCGGGCTGTCGTTCCTGATCCAGGCCGTGCTGTTCGTCGTGCTCGGCTGCATTTCCATTCTTGCGTACCGCAAGTGGTTTCGCGCCAATGAAGATGTGGCCACCGACCAGCCGGCGCTGAATCGCCGCACCGACCAGTTGGTCGGGCGCGTCGTCGCGCTGGAGTCCGCCATCGAACGCGGCGCCGGCCGGGTGCAGATCGCCGATGCCTATTGGAACGTAAGCGGCCCCGACCTGCCGGCCGGCGCCAGCGTCCGCATCGTCGGTGCCGACGGCATGGTGCTGATCGTGGAGGCGGCGGGCTGACCGCGCGCCGCGTGGGCGATGACGGCTCGCGCACGCGACGTGCCGCTCTGGGATAATGCCGGCCTTTCCGATCAGGCCGGCACCATGACGCAGAAGACCGTTCTCAACGACGCCCATCGCGCGCTCGGCGCCAGGATGGTCGACTTCGGCGGCTGGGACATGCCGATCAGCTACGGCTCGCAGATCGACGAACACCACCATGTGCGCCGCGATGCCGGCATGTTCGATGTCTCGCATATGACCGTGGTCGATCTGCGCGGTGTGCGCACCCGCGAGTTCCTGCGTCACCTGGTCGCCAACTCGGTGGACAAACTGCAGAAGCGCGGCAAGGCGTTGTACACCTGCATGCTCAATCCGCAGGGCGGCGTGATCGACGACCTCATCGTCTATTTCCTGTCCGAAGATGCGTTCCGCCTGGTCGTCAACGCCGCCACGCGCGAGAATGATCTCGCGTGGATCGGCCAGCAGGCCGCCGCGTACGCGGTAAGCGTCACCGAGCGCCCCGAGCTGGCGATGATCGCAGTGCAAGGTCCACATGCCCGCGAACGCGTCATCGCTCTGCTCTCCGCCGACACCGCGCCCCGCGTCGCCAAGCTCGGCAAGTTCGTCGCCACCGAAGCGATGACGAAGGACGGCACGCCGCTGTTCGTGGCGCGCACCGGCTATACCGGCGAGGATGGTTTCGAGATCGTCGTTCCCGAAGACAGCGCAGTTGCGCTGTGGGATGCGCTGCTCGCCGCGGGCGTGAAGCCGGCCGGGCTGGGCGCACGCGACACGCTGCGTCTGGAGGCCGGCATGAACCTCTACGGCCAGGACATGGACGATACCGTCAGCCCTTATGAAGCGGCGCTGGGGTGGACGGTCTCTCTGGATGTCGATGCCGATGGCAAACCGCGTGATTTCATCGGTCGCGCCGCGCTGGAAGCACAGCAGGCCGCCGGCGTACCGCGACAGATGGTGGGTCTGGTGATGGACGACAAAGGCGTGCTGCGTCACGGCCAAGCCGTGATGACCGCCGCCGGCGTCGGTGAAATCCTCTCGGGCACGTTCTCGCCGACGCTGGGCAAAGCGATCGCGTTCGCGCGGGTGCCCACGGGCGACCTTGGCGATGTGCGCGTCGACATCCGCGGCAAGGCCGTGCCCGTGCGCGTCGTCAAGTTTCCGTTCGTGCGCGACGGCAAAGCGCAGGAAAGTATTTGATCCGCGCCGCCACGCTTCTACACTAGACCTGTCTTTTCCTTTCCACCGCCAACCCCTGCGGAGCCCACGATGAGCGAGATCCCCGGCGATCTGAAATTCCTGAAGTCCCACGAATGGGCCCGCGTCGAAGGCGACGGCAAGATCACCGTTGGCATTTCCGATCACGCCCAGGGCCTCCTCGGCGATCTGGTCTACGTCGACCTGCCCAGCGTCGGCGACCGCATCGACGCCGGCAATGCCTGCGCCGTGGTCGAATCAGTCAAGGCCGCGTCCGACGTGTATGCGCCGATCAGCGGCATCATCACCGCGGTCAACGCCGCGCTTGTCGACAAGCCGGAGACCATCAACGAGGACGCCTACGGCGAAGGCTGGCTGTTTGTGGTCGATGCCGAAGACAACGACCAGATCAGCGACCAGCTCAACGAACTGCTCGCGCCGGACGACTACGCCGAGCTGCTGGAAGAAGACGACCACTGATCTGCGTTCCACATCGACAGGGTCAGACGTGATGTCCTGTCACCCCCAAGCCGCTCGTGCCGACACGAGCGGCTTTTTGTTTTTCGCGCCTGGAGTCGCTGCGATCCGGAAACTGCAGTCGCTCTTCGATGCTGTTTCCGGATGTCTTCGCGACGCTGATCCGGACCATGCACATGCGCTCGAAGGCGGCATCGCGCGTGCGCACTCGCGTCGTCGGCAAGCTCGAACACGCCGCGATCGCACCGCTCGACACCGCTTCGACGCTGCGAAACGCATCCGAAAGTTCGCGCACTTTCGCGCAATCGGGGTTGTGCGACGCGAAAAACAGACGGCGCGGCGCAATCGGAAAAACGATGCGTTCACTTGCCGGAACGCATCGCCCACGCATGCCATCGGCATCGTCTCTCGTCGCTGCGGATACGCCCCATGCAGTGGATGCCGCAAATAAAACTGCTGTAAAGAAGATGTTTTGTTTCGCGCGTGAGAATCAGGCGCCATGCCGCGCGCGTGAGCGCGCCAAGCAGGCGCGCAACGATCTGCGCTTCGCAGGGGTGGACATGGAGCAGTGCAGAGCGATTTTTTTTCGCAGGGGGTGTTGACAGTGGAAAAAAGCGTGATTAGGTTTCGCCCCAAGTGTCGCCTTAGCAGAAGTGAGTGAGCCGGATCAAGACGCAAACGCGAAGCACAAACCGATCTTCCGCCCGGACTTGCGTTCCGGCGGAAACAGGCTTCGTCTCCGCTGCGAACATCACCGACGCAATCCAACGCGTCAGCGTTTGTCTCCCAACCCGCGACTCGACCGGTCACGGGTTTTCTGTTGCCCCGCGCTGCCGCGCGTCGGCAGCAATCCGGGCGGCAGGCATATCGAATATCCGGGTCTCGCGATGGCGAGCCCGGCAAGCATCCGTACCGGCTTGCCTTGTGCGCCGGCGGTGGATAGCGGGTCCGACTCCCGCGATCCTGTTGTTGACTGGGCCGTAATACCCATATAGCTAGTTCACTGACGAGGAGCCATACCATGGCTGTTAAAAAAGCTGCAAAGAAAACCGCGAAGAAAGCGGCCAAGAAAACCGTAAAGAAAGCCGCCAAGAAGGCCGTCCGCAAGACCGCCAAAAAGGCTGCTAAAAAGGCTACCAAAAAGGTCGCCAAGAAAGCCGCCAAGAAGACTGTGAAGAAAGCTGCCAAGAAGACAGCCAAGAAGGCCGCCAAGAAGACCGCGAAGAAAGCCGCCAAGAAGACGGCCAAGAAGCCGGCCAAGAAAGCTGCCAAGAAGACTGCAAAGAAAGCCGCCAAAAAAGCCGCCAAGAAGCCGGCCAAGAAGGCAGCCAAAAAAGTAGCAAAAAAAAAGGCTAAGAAAGCTGTGAAGCGCACCAAGAAGGCTGCGCCGGCCGCCGTGCCGGCAGCACCCGCGCCGATGATGTAAGCAACATCCCGATTAGCGGTATCCGAAACTCCCTCTCCGCGTGCCCAGGCGGAGAGGGAGTTTTTTTATGGGCGAACGCCAAACCCTGCACGGCGGCCGATGCTTCGACAGCCCTTGCCTGCGCTAGGATGTCGGACGGTCCCTTTCAACGGAGCACGTCATGTCGATCCTGAAACGGCTGCTGGTTGCGCTGCTGCTTTTTGCGGGTGCGGTGGTCGTTGCGGGCTTCGCGTTGCCCGCCAGCACCCACGTCGAGCGCTCCATCCGCATCGCCCGCCCGCCGGCGGAGGTTTTCGCGATGCTCAATTCCTATCGACGGTTCAACGCATGGTCGCCATGGCACGGGCGCGATCCCAAGACCGTCTACACCTACGAAGGCCCCACTGATGGCGTCGGCGCCGGCATGCGCTGGTCCAGCGAGCAGTCGGATGTGGGCAAAGGCCGGCAGACGATTATCGAAAGCGTGCCGAACGACAAGGTGACCACCCGGCTCGAATTCGAAGGCCAGAACGATGCGATCGCCACGTTTACGCTGACGTCCGAAAGCGACGGCACCCGGGTGGTCTGGTCGTTCGATACCGACCACGGTAAAAATCCGGTGTCGCGCTGGTTCGGTCTGATGTTGGACCGCTGGGTCGGTGGAGATTTCGCGCAGGGGCTGGCGAAACTCAAAACCCTGCTTGAAAGCGATGTGGCTGAAAGCGATGTGGCTGAAAGCGGCAACGGCTGATCGCACGTCGCCGCAGTGGCGCGACCGCCAGAGCGCGATTACTTCGGCTGTGCGTTGGACATCGACGCTTCGGGGCCGCCGCTCGATGCAGGCGGCTCCGGCAGTGCCGGCAGACCCTGTGCATACAGGCTCTCTTCCAGCGGTTCCGGCTCGGTATCGAGCCAACGTTGCGGCGTGACTCCGAGCGCGCGGTCGAGGATGGTCGGCAGCAGACCCGACGGCGCCGCGCTGTTGGCATTCCACAGGATCGCTACGCCAAGATCGCGTTCTGGCATCAGCGCGACCACGCCGCGATAGCCTTGCACGGCGCCGCCATGAAACACCACACGATGGCCGACGTAGTCGTAGACGCGCCAGCCCAGACCGTAGCCGGCCGAATTGAGGCGATCGCGACGCCATTGCGACCCGCGCGTTTCACCGGGCGTGTCGATCAACGGCGCGTGCAGCGTGGCCAGCACCGATCCCGGCAACACATCGGGACGATAGCCGCCCTGTGCGAGCAGCCACTGCGCCATGTCGCTGATGCTGGCGTTGACGCCCGCAGCGGGCGCAACGCGATAGTAGGTGGGCTTGGGCATGACCGCAGACCAGCCGCGACCCGCGCGGATATGCGGCTTCGCCCAGCGCGTGCTGGCGGTGATGCCCTCCAGACCGTAGCTGGCGTCCTGCATGCCCAGCGGTTTGAACAAACGGCGCGCTACGACCTGGTCGAAGGGCTGACCGCTGGCGCCCTGCACCACGCTGCCGATGAGACTGTAGGCGATGTTCTGGTAGGCGTAGCACTCCCCGGGCGCGCACTTCATCGGCGTATACGCCATCTTCTGCACCAGCGCCGGATATTCGGCGTAACCCTCGAGATCGCGATCGAAGGCATTGCTGCCGATGCCGACGCGATGGCTCAGCACTTCCGCCACAGTCAGCTGCTGGGTGGCCTGCGGCTCGGACAGCTGCAACGTCGGGTAGTAGTCGACCACATGGCTGTCCCAGCGCAGCTTGCCGTCGGCGACAAGCAGGGCAGTGGTGGCCGAAGCGAACGATTTGGACAGCGACGCGAGCCGGAACACGGTATGCGCGTCCACGGACTCCGGCTGGTTCACATCGGTCACCCCATAGCCGCGCGCGCTGACGATGCGTCCGCCCTGCACGATCGCCATCGCCAGCCCAGGCACTGTCTGGCCGGCGACAAGACGCTCGGCCAGCGTCTCGAACTCATGCACATCAAAGCCGGCCGCGATCGGCATGATCTGCAGGCCCGCGCCGGGATAGACCCGCGCCATCGTCGCTTTGGGCGAATACACGCTGCCGAAGTCGCCGGGCAGCGGCCCGCTGGCGCCAGCGGTGTTCCAGCGCAGCGGTGTCTGCGCCGACAAACCGGCCGCCAGCGGCAGCAGCATCGTCACCAGGCCGGTCTGAAACGCCAGAATGATGGCGCGGGTCCGGGCGGAGCGACGCAGTCCGCGGCGCCGAGTCTTGTCTTTCATCGCGAGCTACCCCTGCGTATGCTGCGCCTGCGGGCCAGTTTCGGAAGGAAGCGTGCAATCCGCCGGGTGATCGGTGAATGCCGCTTCCAGTTCGTTCGATCTGATCATAGCGCCTGTTCCGACTTTTGCATGAACAAGGGGAGATTCGATGCTTATTTTGTTGATCCTGCTCGCAATTCTCGCGGCCGCAGCGTTTTGGGCCATCGCCGTCTACAACGGTCTGGTGACCTCGCGCAACGGGTACAAGAACGCATTCGCCCAGATCGACGTGCAGCTGCAGCGACGTTTCGACTTGATCCCCAACCTCGTCGAGACCGCCAAGGGCTATCTCAAGCACGAGCGCGAAACCCTCGACGCAGTCATCTCGGCGCGCTCCGCCGCGCAGTCGGGTCTGGCCGCGGCCAAGGCCAATCCGGGCGATCCGGATGCCATGGCGACGCTCGCCGCCGCGCAGGGTCAGCTCAACGCCGGTCTGGGTCGTCTGCTTGCGATCGCCGAGGCCTACCCGGATCTGAAAGCCAACCAGAACATGATGCAGCTCACCGAAGAGCTGACCAGCGCCGAGAACAAAGTGTCGTTCGCGCGCCAGGCCTTCAACGACGCGGTGATGGCGTTCAACAACCGGCGTGAAGTGTTCCCGTCGAGCCTGATCGCCGGCATGTTCAATTTCGCCGCCGCCGCCCAGCTCGCCATCCCGGCCGACAAGCCCGAGATGCGGGATGCGCCGAAGGTGCAGTTCTAAAGGCGCGATCCGGTTTGTCGCCATCCGCACGCGAATCCGTTAGCGCTGTCATCCCGAGCCATCGGCGAGAGACCTGTTTTTTGATTTCGAACGTCCAATCAACAACTGGTCCGTACGCTGTGCCCGGGATGACAATCACAAGTTGCCATTGCCACGAATCGCCATCCCGGGCTTCAGCATGAATTTCTTCGAACATCAGGCCGCCGCGCGCAAGGCCTCCACCCGACTGCTGCTGCTGTTCGTACTGGCGGTCGTTGGAATCGTCTGCGCGGTGGATGTGGCGGTACTGATCGCCATCGCTTCACGCGACGAAAGCACGCCGACGCAGACCGCAGCCATGTTGATCACCGCCTCGGTGGTTACCGTCGCGATCATCGGCCTGGGCTCGCTGTACCGCATCGCCAGTCTGCGCGGTGGCGGCGACAGCGTCGCACTGCAGATGGGCGGCGTGCCGGTGCCCGAGCAGACGCGCGACCCGCAGCTGCGGCGGCTGCGCAATGTCGTCGAGGAAATCGCGATCGCGTCCGGCGTGCCGATGCCAAAACTCTACGTGTTGGAACACGAGGCCGGCATCAACGCTTTCGCCGCCGGTTATTCGCCTTCCGATGCGGTGATCGCGGTCACGCGTGGCACGCTCGACCGATTGAATCGCGACGAACTGCAGGGCGTGATCGCTCACGAATTCAGCCATATCCTCAATGGCGACATGCGTCTGAACATCCGTCTGATGGGGGTGCTGTTCGGCATCCTGATGCTGGCGATCATCGGCCGCAAGATTCTCGAACACGGCCGCTTCGGGGGGCGCGACAAGGGCGCCGGCGCGGTGCTGGTTGCAGCCTTGGTGACGATGGCCATCGGTTATCTCGGCCTGTTCTTCGGGCGCATGATCAAGGCCGGCGTCAGCCGCTCGCGCGAAATTCTGGCTGACGCTTCGGCGGTGCAGTTCACGCGCCAGACGGCGGGTCTGGCCGGAGCGCTGAAAAAGATCGGCGGCGTGGGCGATGGCGCAAAACTCGAACATGCCGGCGACGCCGAGGAGGTCAGCCACATGCTGTTCGGCGACGGTGTGGGCCTCAGCGGTTTGTTCGCCACCCATCCGCCGCTGCTGCAGCGCATCCAGGCGCTGGAGCCGAGTTTCCGCAAAGACCAGCTCGCCGGTCTGCATCAGCGCTGGCTCACGCAGCCGCCGAACGGTCTGGAAGAAGATGCGCGGCTTGGGCTGGTCGATCGCGGCGCTTCGCGGTTGCCGGGCGCTGAAGCCGAATTCAACCTCAGCCCACCGATGGTGGTCGCCCAGGTCGCGCACCCGGCGGCGGACGACTACCGGCGCGCTGACGTGATCGTATCGACTATCCCCGAAGCGCTGCGCGCGCTGGTGGCGAATCGCGACGACGTGGTGCCGCTGATACTGGCGCTGCTGCTGGATGAAGACGCGGCGGTGCAGGCCAAGCAGCATACCGAGATCGCTGCGCGGCTTGGACGCGAGACCGCGGTGCTTGCCAAGGCGATGCGGAGCGAACAGTTGGGTGCGCTGCATCCGATGCAGCGTTTACCGCTGGCGTCGCTCGCCTTCCCGGTGCTGCGTCTGCGCCCGCGCCCGGAGCTGAGCGTGGTGCTCGATACCGTGCACGCCGTGGTCAACACCGATGGCCGCGTCTCGGTGTTCGAATATTGTCTGGGCATGCTGTTGCAGCACCAGCTGCGCGAGTCGCTGGATCCGTCGCGTCATGCGCAGTTCGGCAATCGCAAAATCTCCGACGCCAAGCGCGAAGCTGCGATCCTGCTCGCGCTGGTCGCCCAGGCCGGTCACGACAATCCCCACGACGCGCTTCGCGCCTATCTCACCGGTCTGCAGCGCGTGCTGCCGCGCGAACACATCGACTACGCGCCGCCGCCGGAAGGCGTGCTTGCGCTGGAAGCGGTGTGGCCTGCGCTGAACCGTCTGAACCCCGCAGCCAAACAGTTGATGGTGGAAGCGGTCACCGCTGCGGTCAGTCACGACGGCCGCGTCAGCGTTGAGGAAGCCGAGCTGCTGAGGACCGTCTGCGGCGTGATGCACTGCCCGCTGCCGCCGATGCTGGAGCGCGGGTAGTCTCCATGCGATTTGTTGGAGCGACGCAAGTCGCGATGTTTTTTTGATTTTGTAGGAGCGACGCAAGTCGCGACGCTGTTGTTCATGCTGCCAAGAGCATCGCGACTTGCGCCGCTCCTACAGACAGCGGCATCCGTCGATTTCATGGACAGCCATGAGCCAGTGGGTGCGGAACTATGCTGGCCCACACTCATCCAAAGCCCATGCGCCCAAATCCTTCACTTGCCATCCGCCTGATTGCGCTGCTGTCCATCGCGACAGTGTTCACGGGTGAGGCTGCGGTTGATGTCTCTACAAACTCCCGCACGGTGCACGCAGGCGGGACTGAACTGCAGATCGCAGTCATCGGTGTCGACAACCCTGCGCGCATTGCCACGCTGCAGCGCTGGGCCGAGGAGGCTGCGCGTGCGGCCATGCTGCCGTCAGGACGCTTTCCGCTGAAGACGGCGGTTGTGGAAGTGCGCGAGATCGACAGTCGCAGTACGAGTGCGGTGCCTTGGGGTCAGACTTCACGGCGCGAAGTCGTGTCGGTACTGCTGTACGTGCGTCGAGATGCCACCTACGAAGAGCTGCGCGCGGACTGGACTGCAGTGCACGAGTTCTCGCATCTGGCGCATCCCTATCTGGGTGAACGCGGGCGTTGGCTGGCCGAAGGTTTGGCGAGTTATCACCAGAACCTGCTGCGCGCGCGCGTGGGACTGCTTGCGCCCGAAGACGCGTGGAGCCGTTTGGATGCAGGATTCCGTCGCGGCCAAGCGGCGGGCAGCGGACCGGCCCTGGATGCGATGGGCCGTCGTCGCGACGGCACCATGCGCGTCTACTGGGCGGGCGCGGCGTACTGGCTGGAGATGGATCTGCGGCTGCGCCGCGATCACGGCACGACGCTGCAGGATGTGCTCGACCGCTACGCGCAGTGCTGTCTGGACGGAACTGCGCATGTCGCGCCGGAAGATTTCGTTGCCGCGCTCGACCGTGCGGGCGGCGTCGATATATTTGCGCTGGCTTATCGCGATTACGCCGCGGCGACGGCGTTTCCGTCATTGACCGAAAGCTACCGCGCGCTGGGAATTGAGCGCGAAAGGGAAGGGCTGCGGTTTTCGGACGACAGGGCCGCAGCACGTGCCTTGCGCGAGGCGATGACCATGCGCGCCGCGCAGAGATGATGGCTGCTTATTTCGATGCGGCCGGTGTGAAACGCTTGATGAAAGCGCGAAGGCCAGAATCGTCTTCGTCATCGACGAAATCGCGGAACTCGCCGGCGTCGTAGAAGCGGCCGTAGCAGAACTTGCAGCTCTCGAAGCGGATATGCGGCTGGTGCGGGTCGACCATGTGGATCAGCGGATAGTGCTCGCAGGCCGGGCAGAGCATGACCTTCGGCGCCGGCGCCGTCGGATCGAAAAACGCGTCTTCGGCAGGCGGCGTGGGTTCGGACAGATCGATCTGTTCGGCTTCGTTGCGCAGCTGCTCATGCGCCATCATCTCGAACCACATGCCTTTGCAGTGCTCGCAGCGGTGGACGGGCTCGTCGTGCTGGGCGAGCAGGTGCATCGAGGATTGGCATTTGGGGCATTGCATGGGCGGCGGCCGGTGTCGGAAGAGTGGCCGCTATTTTGCCGGAGCCGGCGGTTTCAGTCGCCCAGCAGTTTGACGAAACGCACTGCGCCATCCGAAAACCCGCACGCCCGGTAAAAAGCGTGGGCCTCGGTGCGATGGCCGGCACTGGTCACTTCAAGCCGCGCCGCGCCGCCGGTCCGGGCGCGACGCTCTGCATCGCGCAACAGCAGGCGGCCAAGACCGTGGCCTTGGGCCGCCGGAGACACCACCAGTGCGGTGACGCGGCAGGTGGTGGTGCCCAGCGGCAGGTAATACATGTAGTCCAGCGACAGCAGGCCGCAGACCGCACTGCGCTTGCGGGCGAGGATCAGCGCCTGCCGGTCGTTGTGCAGGACGGTGGCGATGCGCTCGGCGGCGTCGGCCGCTTCGCAGGGATAGCCCAAGTGGGTCAGCAGCGCGGCGACATCGTCGGCATCGGCCGGCACCGCGCCGCGCAGATCAAAATCTTCCGCGGCGGCATCGTGCGCATGACCCGCCACGTCTCAGCGCGTCCCGTAAATGACTACCGTCTTGCCACGTGCGTGCAGCTTGCCGTCCACCTGCAGCTTTTTGAGCACCCGGCCGGCCATTTCGCGCGAGCAGCCGACCAGACGCGCCAGCTCCTGGCGCGAAACGCGCAGTTGGGTGCCCTGCGGATGGCTCATCGCCTCCGGCTCGCGGGTCAGGTCGTGCAGTGCGCGGATGATGCGGTCGGTCACGTCGAGAAAGGCCAGACGGCCGGCCTTGCGGCTGGTGTCGAGCAGGCGGCGCGAGAGTTGGGCGCCGATGGCATAGATCAACTGCGCGGCGTCGCCGCCCATCGGACCATCCAGCAGCTGGTAGAGGCGCTCGTAGCCGATCTCCGCCAGTTCGCACTGGGTGCGCGTGCGCAGGATGACTTCGCGGCGGTCGCTTTCGACGAAGAGGCCCATTTCGCCGACGAACTCGCCCGGGCCGAAATAGCCCAGCACCAGCTCACGGCCGTCGTCTTCCTCGGTGATGATGCTGACCGAACCGGAGATCACGTAATACAGGGTGCCGGCGGGGTCGCCCGGGCGGAAAACTTCAGTCCGCGGCGGATAACGGCGGCGATGGCAATGCGAAAGGAACCGCTCGATCGTCGCCACGGTGGGGGCGAGCGGGTTCGCGTTGCGGCGAATAGGCGAGAGTGTGGCTACGGGAGGTGTGTTCATGCGAGCCGGAACATGGGGATAGCGAAGAGTAGGCCTTTGTCACGTTTCCGGCAAACGGCGGCCGTAGACTGGACGTGTTCGCCGAACGATGGTGCACCGCAGCGTCGACTCCCCCCGGGGGGGGCGCAATGCCGCATAATCGCGCCCCCTGCCACCCCTCCAAAGGAATCGATGCCGTGGTCAAGCCACTGCCGCGTCTGAAGCTGCAAGGCTTCAACAACCTGACCAAAGCGCTGTCGTTCAACATCTACGACGTGTGCTATGCGGTGTCCGAGGAGGAGCGCCAGCGCTACATCGCCTACATCGACGAGGAATACAACGCCGACCGGCTGACCCAGATCCTCAGCGATGTGGCCGAGATCATCGGCGCCAACATCCTGAACATCGCCCGACAGGATTACGACCCGCAGGGCGCTTCGGTCACCATCCTCATTTCCGAGGAGCCGGTGATCGACAAGAAAGACGCCGGCAGGGAGATCATCTCCGATGCGGTGGTCGCGCACATGGACAAGTACACATCACGGTGCACACCTATCCGGAGACCCATCCGGACAATGGCATCGCCACCTTCCGCGCCGACATTGATGTGGCCACCTGCGGCGTGATCTCGCCGCTGAAGGCGCTGAACTACCTGATCGAAAGCCTGGAGTCCGACATCGTCGTCATGGACTACCGGGTGCGCGGCTTCACCCGCGACATCAAGGGCCGCAAGCATTACATCGATCACAAGATCAATTCGATCCAGGATTATCTGGCGAAAAACATCAAGGCGCGCTACGAGATGCTCGATGTGAACGTGTATCAGGAAAATCTGTTTCACACGAAAATGCATATGAAGGAGTTCGACCTCGATACTTATCTGTTCGAGGAGAAGGCCAAAAATCTTTCGTTCAAGGAGCGGATGAAGATCGAAGCGCGTCTGCGCCGCGAGATCGAAGAGCTGTATCAGGGGCGCAATCTGGCGGAGTGATTCGACCAGAACCGACAACGCAGACGGCCAGCGGAAGCTGGCCTTTTGGGCGTCAACGACGCTGCCGCGCCAGGGGCAGACCGCCGGCGCACGCCGGTGGATGGCTTCAAAATAGCGGTCATAACGCATCGCGTGTCTGTTGCCGCGCGGCGCGCCGGCATCGAGTCTCGGCCAAAGCTCGCGAAATCCGATCTTGCGCAAGCGTTTTGCGTACTCGCGATATTCGCGCGGGGTGTTGCCGGCGATCAGCATGTCGACGATGCGCCGCCGGATCCGCACCGAAAGCGCAGCTGCAATCGTGATCTGCCTCAGCGCGCGCGCCGCGCGCGCCTTGAGGTGGGCGCCGAACGGAAATTTCCGATCTTCTTCGATGAACTCGATCCCGATCACCGCGCAGGCCGGGTCGCCGTCCAGGATTCCTTCGATGGCCGCATCCATGATCGGATAGATCCACCGCTTATCTCCGCTTGCGTATATTTTCGGCGCGAGCAGACGCGGAGTGACACTGTGCTGCGCGGCATGGCCGGCGTAGCGCGCCTACACGGCGGTTGGGCACCAACGACCGTCTCCGTTGTAATCGCGGGTCTGCATCGCCCTGTCTTTACAGGCGATACGCGACTGCTTTCATCAATGTCGACGCCGCTGCCATCAACGCCGGTACCGGCTGCGGCAGCACCCGCGCGCCGGAAGCTTCGGCGTGCTCGGCGTGACGCGCCTCATCCGCTTTCATGACCGAGAGAATCGCGCGGCTGCGCGCATCGGCCGCCGGCAACGTCTGCAGGTGTTCTTCGAGATGCGCTTCGACCTGGCGTTCGGTCTCGACCACGAAGCCGAGGTTCCAGCCGTCGCCGCGCAGTCCGGCGAGCAGGCCGATGGCATAGCTGCCGGCATACCAGACCGGGTTGAGCAGGCTGGGGCGGCTGTCGAGTTCGCGCAGGCGATCCGCGCACCAGGCGAGATGGTCGGTTTCTTCTTGGGCAGCGGCCTGCAGCTGTGCCCGTGTCTGCGGATCGCGCGCGACCGCGGCTTGGCCGACGTAGAGGGCTTGTGCGCAGACCTCGCCAACGTGATTGACCCGCATCAGTCCAGCGGCATGGCGGCGCTCGGCATCGTCCAGCACCACGTCTGCCTCGTCCGCGCCAGGATTCGGACGGCCGGCGTGCGGGGCGCCAGCAATAGTTTCCAACGCGTTCTGGGCGTCCGCGAGCAGGCGGTCGAGGGGGGTGAGGGTACGGGCCATGCGGGTGCGGGACGTGTTCATACCGGACATTGTGATGGGAATCCGGGTGGATGGCGTATCGGCTGCGTGATCCTTTTTTCACAGGTTGCAGAGGTTGACGATGCGCGGTCAGATCATGCTGTAGGCAGCGATTGGGCTTGGCAACGGCGCCTCGAAGCGTGGCGTGGCCGGAGTTTCCGGGTCAGGCCACGTCATCGCTTTGACTTGCCGGAAGAAGCAGGATTTCGAGGGGAACAGAGGTTTGGAGACCGCCCTCCATGACACAGCCCTGGCCGCGACTTGCGGCTCAAAGCATGGCCAGCTATGATTCCGCTTCTTTGTGGGCCCGCTTGCGCGGTCCCATGACGACAACGCGAGGCGAAATTCACTGGTTAACCCCCGCTGAATCAGTCCGACCAGGTACCACCTACAAGAGCTCCTCCATGAAGACTTTTACCGCCAAGTCCGAGACCGTCCAGCGCGACTGGTATCTCGTCGACGCTTCCGGCAAGACGCTCGGCCGTCTGGCCGCCGAGCTTGCCAGCCGCCTCCGCGGCAAACACAAGCCTGTCTACACCCCGCACGTCGATACCGGCGATTATCTAGTCGTGATCAACGCCGAGAAGATCGCGGTGACTGGCAACAAGCTGAACGACAAGCTCTATCACCGCTTCACCGGCTACATCGGCAACCTGAAGACCGAGAATCTTGCCCAGGCGCTGGAACGTCATCCTGAGCGCGTGATCGAGATCGCCGTAAAGGGCATGCTGCCGAAGAATCCCCTCGGTCGCGCCATGTACAAGAAGCTCAAGGTGTACAAGGGTGCCGAGCACCCGCACGCCGCCCAGCAGCCGCAAGTCCTGGATATCTAAACGATGGCTACTCAGCAGAATTACGGCACTGGCCGTCGCAAATCCTCCGTCGCCCGCGTGTTCCTTCGCAAGGGCACCGGCACCATCACCGTCAACGACCGTCCCATCGACGAGTTCTTCGGCCGTGAAACCGCGCGCATGATCGTGCGCCAGCCGTTGGTGCTGACCAACAACAGCGAAAGCTTCGATTTCAAGGTTACGACCAGCGGCGGCGGCACCACCGGCCAAGCCGGCGCCATCCGATTGGGCATCGCCCGCGCGCTGGTGGAATACGATGAGACGTTGAAGGGCGAGCTGCGCAAGGCCGGTTTCATGACCCGCGACGCCCGCGAAGTCGAGCGCAAGAAGGTCGGTCTGCACAAGGCACGCCGCGCCACCCAGTTCTCGAAG
>JANOXT010000211.1:0-5043 GCA_031418555.1 Lysobacterales bacterium
ACAATATTTTTTTTGGATGACAGTCATTTTTTTCGTCAGGCAGACACCGCGCTTTCGCTGCCCGCATCGTTCGTCAACGCCACATCAATCCGGCGCCTGTCGTCCAGCAGCCCTGGCGACGTCACCGCGCCCTGCGACGCCGAGCGCACGTCGCGCGCGAACTTCGCCAGCACGCCGTGGCGCACCCGCGGCGCAATGCGCGCGTCGGTGCGTGACGACAGGTCGGCGGCCACATCCAGACGGCGCGAGGCGACATCGATCGTCACCACGTCGCCCTCGTGCAGTTTGGCGATCGGTCCGCCGTGCGCGGCTTCCGGCGACACGTGACCGACCATGAAACCGTGGGTCGCGCCGCTGAAACGGCCGTCGGTGAGCAGCGCAACATCGTTGCCCAGGCCCTGACCGACCAGCGCCGCCGTGACCGCGAGCATTTCGCGCATGCCGGGGCCGCCGGCCGGGCCTTCGAAGCGGATGACGATGATGTCGCCGGCGTTGATGCTGCGCGCCTGCACCGCAGCGAACGCGGCTTCTTCGCTGTCGAACACGCGCGCTGGACCCTGATGACGTTCGCGGCCGTGGCCGGCAAGTTTGACGATGCAGCCATCCGGCGCGAGATCGCCATAGAGGATCGAATAACCGCCGCGCGGCTTGATCGGATCGCTGACCGGGCGCACGACGTCCTGTGTTGGCGATGTGATCGCGGCTTTCGCGTCCGCAAAAAAACTTTGGCCGGCGACCGTGGAGATATCCTCGATCAGACCGGCCGTTTGCAGCGCTTGCACCACCAGCGCGGTGCCGCCTTGTTCGAACATTTCCGCCGCGGTGTAGCGGCCGCCCGGTTTCAGGTCGGCAATCACCGGGGTATTGGCGCTCGCCGCTTCGAATTCTTCCAGATCGAACGGCACCCCGGCTTCATGCGCGATCGCCAGCAGATGCAGCGCGGCGTTGGTCGAACCTGCCGTCGCCGACACCGCGCGTGCGGCGTTGCGCAGCGCGGTGAGGCTCAGCAACTGGCGCGGCGTCGGGCCGCCGTCGCGCAGCAGCTTCATCACCAGCTCGCCGCAGCGCTCGGCGGCGTTCGCTTTCTCGGGATGCGTGGCCGGAATGTCATTCTCGCCCAGCGGCGACAGTCCTAAAAAAGTCAGCACCATCGCCATCGTATTCGCAGTGAACTGGCCGCCGCAGGCGCCCGCGCCGGGGCAGGCCTTGCGCTCGATCACGTCCAGTTCGGCGTCGTCGATCTTGCCGGCCGCGTGCGCACCCACCGCTTCGAACACGTCCTGCACGGTCAGCGCGCGTTCGCTGCTGGTGCCATCGGTATTTTTCGATGTGCAGCGACCCGGCATGATGGTGCCGCCGTAGAGAATCACCGTCGGAATATCCAACCGCGCCGCCGCCATCGCTGCGGCGGGGATGGTCTTGTCGCAGCCGACCAAGAGCACCATCGCGTCGAGACAGTGGCCGGTGACCGCCAGTTCGATCGAGTCGGCGATGGTTTCGCGCGACGCCAGCGACGCGCGCATGCCGTCGCTGCCCATCGCGATGCCGTCGGTCACCGCAATCGTGTTGAATTCGAACGGCGTACCGCCGCCGGCGATGATGCCGCGACGCGCGTCCTGGGCCAGATCGCGCAGGGTGATATTGCAGGGCGACACATCGGACCAGGTGTGGATCACCGCCACCAGCGGTTTTGCGATGGCCGCATCGTCCAACCCGGTGGCGCGCAGCATCGCGCGTGCCGGTGCGCGTGAAGGTCCCTGTTTGATCGCGTCGCTGTGCATGTGTTTTGAAGCCTTTGAAGTTGAAAAAGCGATTCGAAAAAAGTGGCTTGAAATAAAGTGTTTTGAAAGCCGTGACTTGAAAACCGTGACTTGAAAACCGTGACTCCAGAAACCGAAAACCCCCGCACCTTCTTCAGGGGCGGGGGTTTGTGTAAACCCGGGTTGTCAGTCGCTCAACCCTATCCCGCACCTGTGAAGGGCGTAATAAGTACGACGACGACGACAATGAGCGCGGCGACCGCGACGCTGAAAATCAGATGATCGAGACGCCGGATTTGCGCGACCGCACCGCTGCGCGCCCTGTGGCGTGGGCGTGTGCTGTGCGAGTGATGGATGTTGCGCTGCGTCATGTCTGAAGAGAACCATGCCTCTTTGCGCGATGTCAAGCCCTTGGCTGCTGACGAATCGGCATGAGCCCACGTATGCCCCATGCTTCGTCGATGAATGCCAACAAGATCAATACGATAGCGAAGGTCATCGCTGCTGTCCGCGGTGATGTCAAGTGGCGGTTGCATACTGCGTGCGCCTCGATTGAAACCGTATGCAGTCTGCGGCGTGCGCGACAGCGGCTGCCAATGTCGATGGGATTGAGGATGCGGCGGCGCAGGGGATGGGTGGGGCCGATGCGCCCCGTGACGGCGGGCCGATGTCGGGTCTAGACTCGACGCGCAAGCGATGACCGACGCCTTCGGTCAGTCAGCCAGCGGGGATCGCGGTGAAGCCGACCGATATTCGCAATCCGGATACTTTTCACAAGATCGTCGACTGCCAGTGGGCCTGTCCCGCGCATACGCCGGTTCCCGAGTACATCCGCATGATCGCCGCCGGGCGCTACGCCGATGCCTACATGGTCAATTGGCGCAGCAATGTCTTCCCCGGAATTCTGGGCCGCACCTGCGACCGCCCCTGCGAACCGGCCTGCCGGCGCGGGCGGGTCGAAGACAACAACGGCAGCGTGCCCGACAAGAACCAGCCCGAACCGGTGGCGATCTGCCGGCTCAAACGCGTCGCCGCCGACTTCAAGGGCGATGTCCACGGTTTGATGCCGTTGCCCGCCGCGCAGCACAACGGCAAACGCATCGCCTGCGTCGGCGCGGGGCCCTCGGCGCTGACCGTGGCCCGGGATCTGGCGCCGCTGGGCTATCACGTCACCGTGTTCGAGGCCGACCCCAAGCCCGGCGGATTCATGCGCACCCAGGTGCCGCGGTTCCGCCTGCCCGAAGCGGTGATCGATGAGGAGACCGGCTATATCCTCGATCTGGGCGTCGAATTCATCGGCAACCATCGCATCGACTCGATGCGTGCGCTGCTCGCCAAGGGCTACGACGCGATCTTCGTCGGCAGCGGCGCGCCGCGTGGCCGAGATCTTGATATCCCGGGCCGGCAGGAGGCCGCTGGACAGATCCATGTCGGTCTGGATTGGCTGTCCAGCGTGTATTTCGGCCACATCACCAAGGTCGGTAAACGCGTCCTGGTGCTGGGCGGCGGCAACACTGCGATGGACTGCTGCCGCTCTTCGCGCCGGCTGGGCGGCGAGGAGGTGAAAGTGATCGTGCGCTCGGGCTTCGACGAGATGAAGGCGAGCCCGTGGGAAAAAGAAGACGCGATGCACGAAGGCATTCCGATCCTCGACTACCGCGTGCCCAAGCAGTTCGAGCACGCCAGCGGCCGACTCACCGGCATGACCTTCGAAAAAGTGCGCGCCGAGTTCGACGCCAAGGGCCGGCGCCGGCTGGTCCCTACCGGCGAGCCCGACGAGTTCATTCCCTGCGACGAAGTGCTGATCGCGGTGGGTCAGGAAAATGCGTTCCCGTGGATTGAGCGCGATGTGGGCATCGACTTCGACGAGTGGGGCATGCCGGTGGTCGACAAGGTCACCCACCAGTCGACGCTGTCGCACGTGCTGTTCGGCGGCGACGCGGCGTTCGGGCCGAAGAACATCATCTGGGCGGTCGCGCACGGCCATGCCGCGGCGATCAGCATTGATCGCTGGCTCAGCGGCGAAGACACCGCCGAGCGCCCGGCGCCGGGGGTGACGCTAATGTCGCAGAAGATGGGCATCCACGAGTGGAGCTACGACAACGGCGTTTCGCCCGACGAACGCTACGCGGTGCCGTGGTCCGAGGCGGCGAAAAAACTGGACAGCATCTCGGTGGAGGTCGAGGTGGGTTTCGACCCCGCGACCGCCTGGAAAGAAGCGCAGCGCTGCCTCAACTGCGATGTGCAGACGGTGTTCGTCAAGGACAAATGCATCGAATGCGACGCCTGCGTCGACATCTGCCCGACCGACTGCATCACCTTCACCGCGAACGGCGAAGAACACGATCTGCGCAAGCGACTGACCGCGCCGGCTCTCAATCTGTCGCAGGATCTGTACGTGTCCGACACGTTGAAGACGATGCGGGTGATGGTGAAAGACGAGGACGTCTGCCTGCACTGCGGGCTGTGCGCCGAGCGCTGCCCGACCGGCGCCTGGGACATGCAGAAATTCCTGTTCGAAGAAACCCAGGCCGGGCCGGGCTGTCGCAGCGCCAAAAAACAGGAGGCTGCATGACGCCTGCATACCCGACATTGCCGCAGCACATTCAGCTGCAGGCGACCAACGACTTCGTGGTCAAATTCGCCAACGTCAACGGTTCCGGCTCCGCATCGGCCAACGAACTCTTCGCCAAAGCCATCCTGCGCATGGGCGTGCCGGTGAGTCCGCGCAATATCTTTCCCTCGAACATCCAGGGCCTGCCGACCTGGTACGAAGTGCGCGTGACCGAGCGCGGCTGGCTGGGCCGTCGCGGCGGCGTCGATCTGATGGTGGCGATGAATCCGCAGACCTGGGACGACGATATCAAGGAGATCGAGCCCGGCGGCTATCTGTTCTACGACAACAGCAAGCCGATGCCGAAGTCGAAGTTCCGCGACGACATCCATATCCTTGGCGTGCCGCTGACCGAAATCTGCAACACCACATACAGCGATCCGCGCCAGCGTCAGCTGTTCAAGAACATCATGTACGTCGGCGCGCTCAGCGCATTGCTCGACATCGACGTGCCGGCGATCGAGACCCTGATCGCCGAGCAGTACAAGGGCAAGGAAAAACTGCTGAAGCCCAATCTCGAAGCGCTGCATCTCGGCCGCGACTGGGTGCTGCAGCATCTGCATTGTCCGATCGGTCTGCGCGTGCAAAAGGCCGATGCGGTGGGCGACAGGATTTTCGTCGAAGGCAATGCCGCCGCCGCGCTCGGCTGCGTCTACGGCGGCGCGACCG
>JANOXT010000212.1:0-2468 GCA_031418555.1 Lysobacterales bacterium
CGGGATCAGGGGCTTGCGCCGGTAACGGTCGTAGCCGCGCTGGCCACAAAGGTGCCATTCTGCGCTTTGGCGCGCGCAGCGTAGACCGTTCCCGGCGGCGGGGGGCGGGTGGAATATGTGTTCACGCCATCCAGCACAGCGCGTGCCACCGTGCGCTGGTAGTTGGGATCGGTGAGCCGGCGCTCTTCGTCGGGATTCGAGATGAAGGCGGTTTCGACCAGCATCGCCGGCATGTCGGACGTGCGCAGCACCGCGAAATTGGCGCGCTCGATGCCGGGCTTGTGGTTGTTGCCGATGTCCTTCAAACCCGACAGCACGTGACCGGCGGCGTCTTCCGATGCTTTCATCTGGCCGCTCTGGGTCAGATCCAGCAGCACCGACGCCAACGTGTTGTCGGGCTTGTGCGCGCCGGCACCGCCGATCAGATCGGCGGCGTTTTCCTTGTCGGCCAACCAGCGCGCGCGCTGCGACGATGCGCCGCGCACCGACAGGACGTAGACCGAAGATCCCTTGGCGCTGCGGTTTTCGGCAGCATCGGCGTGGATCGAAATGAACATGTCGGCCTTGGCCTGGCGCGCCAACTGGGTGCGCCGCGGCAGGGGCAGGAACATGTCGGCATCGCGGGTCAGATAAGCCTTGAGGCCTGGCGTGGCGTTGATCTGGCGCGCCAGCTCACGGGCGATGGCGAGCGTCACGTCTTTCTCCCGCTTACCGCTGGGGCCATGTGCACCCGGGTCCTGGCCACCGTGGCCGGCATCGATAGCGACGATCAGCGTCCGCATGCCGGCACGCAGCTCCGGCAGCGGCTTGCCGGGCGCAGCCGGTGATTCGGCAATCGTTGCGATGACCGGCTTGGTGACGGTGTCGGCAGGATTGCCGGTGGGATTGTTGACCGCAGGTTTGACGCCTGCCGGTGCTATCGGCACGGCGGCTGCGATCGGTTTGATCAATGGCGATGCCGGGATGCCGGGCGCGATGCCGGACGGCGGCCTGCCAACGATGACCGGCGGCGCTGAGACTGTGGCCGTCGTGGCCGGCAACGCAGCCGTCGTCGCGGGCATCGGCATCGGCTTGTTCGGCACCGGCACCGGCATCGGCATTGGCATTGGCATCGGCAGAGGATTGTTCGGCGCCGCCGCTATTCTGTTAGCCACAGGCAGCACGACGGATGTCGATGCGGGGATCGGTGCGGGGCTCGCAGCGGGCGGCTTGGCGCCGTAGCCCGGCCATTCCAGCACCAGACGCACGCCATCAGCGCCCTGCTGCAGATGCGGCTTGAGCGGCGCGACCGGCGACGCCAGATCAAAGACGATGCGCATGGTTCCCGCGACCGGCTTGCCGCTGCGCACGGCCTTGACCATGCCTGCGGGGACCGGCAGCTGAAGGCTACGACCGGCAGTGGTATCGGGAAGATCGACCACAAAGCGGTCGGGATGGGTGAGCATCATTGTCCGGAACGCGACATCGCTGCGCAGCTGCAATTCGGCGCGTGTGCCGGTGGCGCTATCGGCCAGATGCAAGCCATTGATTTCGTTCGCTTGCGCAAGGTTCCAGCACAGGGCCGCCAGCAATGCCAGGCCCAGAATAATTTGCTGGATGGTGATCCCCTTTACGCGCATAGGCGATAGTCAACCACCAGCGGCGAATTTTTTCAAGCACTTTTCCCTTAATAATCCGTCACCTGCCAGAACTTCCTGTCTCCGGGGTTCAGCTTGCGGCTGCAAACCCCTGCTTGACGGCGAGGCACCCCAGCCAATCAAGCCCCCGCTGGGTGATCGGCTTGAGTTCGCAGCGACGCCCATCACCCTCGATCGCCAGGCCGACTTGAACATCCGCAGCCGGCAGGGAATCGCCGCCGCGCTCCGGCCACTCGACCAGCCACAGGGCAGCATCGGTATCGTCCAACCCCAGGAATTCAAGCTCGGCGCCATCCCCGATCCGGTACAGATCCAGATGCAGAGCCTCACCCGCTGGCACCGGGTAGCGTTCGACCAGAGTGTAGGTGGGACTG
Organism: Lysobacterales bacterium; assembly: GCA_031418555.1. GTDB lineage: Bacteria > Pseudomonadota > Gammaproteobacteria > Xanthomonadales > Xanthomonadaceae > Lysobacter_I. Next base: position 2,012 of record JANOXT010000212.1, read on the forward strand.
CGGATCGCACCCGTCACCCCCAGCGCACGCAGCCAACCGCGCGCCAGGGTTGATTTGCCGGCGCCCAGATCGCCGCGCAGATGCACCACCGCCGGCGTCGGTGCGGTGTCGGCAAGCAGGCGCGCCAGACGCTCGGTGGCATCGGCATCGTCCAGATGCAGCACCAACGCACTGTCGCTGGCGCTGGCTGTGATCGAGTGGCTCATGCGGACAGTACCGGATTGGCGAGACGGCGCAGATGCTTAAACAGATCCGAGGCCAGCAGCCCGCGTTCGCCGCTGTCGCGCGCCGCCGCATCGCCCGCGGCCGCATGCAGCAGTGCGCCGCAGATCGCGGCCTCGAAATGCGGAGACACGCCCTGCGCAAGCACTGCGGCGATCACGCCGGTCAGTACATCGCCCATGCCGCCGGTGGCCATACCGGGGTTGCCGGCGTCGATGATCACCGGAACTTCGCC
>JANOXT010000213.1:0-3720 GCA_031418555.1 Lysobacterales bacterium
CCAGGCAATGATCGAACCGGTCAGCGAGATCGATCCGATCAAGGCGCCAACCACGCCCAGCACCAACGCGGTTTGCGAAGGTGCGCGGCCGTTGGCAGAAAATCGCAACAGCTCCACGGCGCCAATCGCCGCCGCCGAGCCACCGCCCATCCCGTTGTACAGTGCCACCATCTGCGGCATGTCGGTCATGGCCACGCGTTTGCCCGACACCCAGGCGGCAACCGTGCCCAAGGCCACTGCCAGCGCGACCAACCCCAGGTTGTGCATGCCAGGCAGCACGAAGGTGGCGACCGTGGCCAGCAACATGCCAGCTCCCGCCCACTGGATGCCGCTGCGCGCGGTCACCGGCGAAGCCATGCGCTGCAGGCCGAGCAGGAACAGGGTTGCGGCGACGAGGTAGCTGACCTTGACCAGCAGCGAGAGCACTTCGGGCATCGTGACGCTCATGCCTTCTCTCCCTGCTTGGCGGCGGGTTTCTTCGAAGACTTGAACATGTCGAGCATGCGCTCGGTGACGACATAACCGCCGGCGGCGTTGCCTGCGCCCAGCAGTACGGCGATGAAGCCGATGACCTTTTCGACGGTGGTATCGGCATGGCCCAGCACCACCATGGCGCCGATCAGGACGATGCCGTGGATGAAGTTGCTGCCCGACATCAGCGGGGTATGCAGGATCACCGGCACCCGCGAAATGATGACGTGCCCGGCGATCGCCGCAAGCATGAAGATGTAAAGCGCCACGAAGCCATCCGCCATTGCCGTTCTCCCCAAAGTCTGTCCGCATCATAACCGGGGCGTCGGGACATGCAGTGGGTGGCGGGCGCGCATTCGGACTAGCCCCCTCCGGCTTGCCCCCATCCCAGCCTTCTCCCGCAAGCGGGGGAAGACCACAAGCCGCAACCTGGGGATTCCGATCGATGGGCTGTCAACCGATGAGGGTCGGAGGCGTTTTCCCTCCTGCAGGCCTGCAGAGACTCCCCGCCTCCCATCCAAGAAGGAACCTCACTCATGACATCGATGATCACCGTTTCCCTGCTGCTCGCGGCTTTGGCCTCTGGCGCCGCACAGGCCGCCGACCGGGGCGACCGCGTCGAACGCCGCTTCGACAACAAAGGCGACCAGATCGACGCCCGCCTCGACCGCAAAGGCGACCGCATCGACGAGCGCCTGGACCGCCGGGCCGAAGTGGCCGAGAACCACGGTCATGCCCGCCGCGCCGCCCAGCTCGACAACAGGGGCGACCGGATCGAAAACCGCCTGGATCACAAGGGTGATGTCGCCGACAACCGTCTGGACCGCCGCGGCGAGCGCTTCGACCGTCGCTGGGACCGCCGGCATTGAGTTCCCATCCCTGTGGCCGACGGTCGCGCGCCCGATGACCTCAACGGCTCTAAGCTTGCGCGCGTGAACTCCGATGACGCTCCCACGCGCGTTTCTCCGGCCGCCCACTCCCCGGTGGCGGCCGGGGATTTTTCTCTCGATGCCGGCCTTTCGATCGATGGCTTCCTTGAGGGCATCTGCGCGCGCGCGTTCCGGTTTGCCGAACTCGGGCTGCGGCATCGCGAGGATGCGCTGGACGCGGTGCAGGACGCGATGATCAAGATGATGGGCTATCGCGACCGGCCATCTGCGGAATGGACGCCGCTGTTCTGGAGCATCCTGCGCAGCCGGATCATCGATATGCAGCGGCGGAGCCTGTTCCGCATGCGCTGGCTGATCGCGCCCAGCGCGAAAACTGCCGGCGACGATGCGGTCGACTGGATCGCGCAGGCGCCCGACGATGCGCCCGGCCCGTCGCGGCTGCACGACAATCGCGAAGCGTATCAATCCGTGGCCACCGCACTGCGCGCGCTGCCCGCGCGCCAGCGCGAGGCCTTCACCCTGCGCGTGCTGGAAGACTGCGATGTCGCCACCACCGCGCGGATCATGGGCTGCAGCGAGGGGTCCGTGAAAACCCATCTCTCGCGGGCCCGCAACACCTTGCAACAACAGCTGGAGGATTTCCGATGACCTCGGACAACCCGCATCAAGAGTCCCGAACCGCTTTGGACGAGGCCGCACGCAGCGCGCACACCGCGTCGTTGGACCGGCTCTCGCCGCAGGTACAGGCACAGTTGGCGCAGCGCCGTCGCGCCGCACTGAACCCGGGCACGCGCGCCGCCGGCGTGCGCGCATGGCCGATGCTGGCGTTGGGCAGCGCCGCGGCATTGACGCTGGCGGTCGGGCTGTACGTGATGGGTGACAGCGGCACTGCCGAACTGCCGACGACAGCGGACCAGATCGCCGCCGGACAGCCCCCCGACCGCGACACGGCAGCCATCATCACGACGCCTGCCATCGAGCCGACGACGACAGCGCACACCACGCCGTCACCCGCAGCAGTCGCCGGCGTTGTGGCGCGCGATGGCGCGGCTGACAGCGATGCCATCGACGATGATGGCCTGCCTGCAGCGCTGCTCGCGGCCGAGTTCAATACTGCGGACGAAGCCCTGGGTTTCGGCGTGCAAGAGGAAAGCCCCGATTTCTATCTGTGGCTGGGCTCGGAAGACGCCCGGGCCGCGCCCACGGAGCCGCTATGAACCGCTTGAACCGTTTCGTCATCCTGCCGATCTGCGCTGCAATGTTCGCCATTGCCGGGATGGCCTGCGCGCAGACACCGCCGCCCGCTGCGTCATCGGCACAAAACGCACCGCCGGTGCCGGAATGGGAACGTCTGACGCCTGCGCAGCGCGATGCGGTGATGGCCGTGGTGCGCGATCGCTGGGACGCGAACCCGAAACAGCGTGGCCATATGCTGCAGCACGCCGAGCGCTGGCAGCGGATGACGCCCGAACAGCGCCAGCGTGCGAAGGCAGGCCAGCGCCGCTGGCAGCAGATGTCGCCCGAGCAGCGCCAGCAGGCGCGCGCCAAATTCGAGCATGGCAACGATCTGCCGCCGGAACAGCGCGCCGCGCTGCGCGAGCGGTTGAAGGCCATGCCGCAGGAAGAGCGCCGCGAGTGGATCCGCACGCATCGGCGCCAGCAAGGCCAAAAACCAAGATGAATCCGCCACTCGCGCGCCCGTCTTACGGGCAGCTTCGCCCTTCCATCGACAGCACTGCGGCGTACTGCGGCAGCGGTGCGATTGTGCCGGCGGCGGCCTGACGCTTGGCGTCTTGCAGATAGATCCGCGGCCGGCCTTCGCCGTCGAGCTGCGGCGCGTTGTTGGCCGGCTTGCGCCAGATGCGGATCACCGCCTGCTGCGCGGCGCACGCTGCATTCGGAACACGGATCAGGTCATTGAGAATCCAGCCGGCTTCGGTGGATGGATTCGCTTTGGCCGGGTCGACCAACCGCGCGCGCGGCTGGCAGCGCTTGCCGGTGCGCGCAGCGCCGTAGCGGTAGGGCGTGGCCGCATCGGCGGTGAAGCTGCCCTGCAGATAGGCGCAGACCTCGGGAATGATACGGATGGTGTGCAGCGCGCCGGGCGTCTGCGCGGGATACGCCTCGCGCTTGATTTCCGGCTGCGGGCCGGCGGCATGCGCAGCAAAGGACAGCGACAGGAGCGCAAGCGGTATCGCGGAACGGGAAACTCGCATGGCGCAGGATTCCAGATGGATGACGTGGACAGAGTGAAGCCGATGCACCGGCGACCGGGCTGCTACCCTGCCCCGACACGGCTGAACCCGCGCCGCATCGTCGCATGCGCACCGTGGCCGCCTTTCGACGCCTCAGTTGACGC
>JANOXT010000214.1:0-3974 GCA_031418555.1 Lysobacterales bacterium
CGGCCGAGGCCGATATCCGCGCGCGGGTTGAGCGCAAGGAAATCGTCATCGGCTTCGGCCATCCGGTGTACACCATCGGCGATCCGCGCAACCCGATCATCAAAGCGCTGTCGCGCAAGCTCTGCGCCGATGGCGGCAATCAGACGCTGTTCGACGTGTCCGAACGCATCGAGACGCTGATGATGGACACCAAGAAAATGTTCCCGAACCTCGACTGGTACAGCGCGTCGAGCTACCACATGATGGGGATCCCGACGCCGTTGTTCACGCCACTGTTCGTCATCGCACGCACCACCGGCTGGAGTGCGCACGTGATCGAACAGCGCGAAGACGGCAAGATCATCCGCCCCAGCGCGAATTATGTCGGGCCGGATGATCGCGCTTACGTCGCCATCGACAAACGCTGAGCATTACACGATGTACCAGCACTGGGGCGCCAACATGCTGGTGGTGCTGGTCACCGTACTGGCGGTTAGCCTTGCGGTGCTGGTGCATTACGAAGGCTTGACCCTACTGTCGCGCTGGCTTTCGGCCCGTCATGAAAGCCACCGACGCAGGAAGGTGCTCTACGGCATTTTCGCCGTGCTCGCACTGCACGTGGTCGAGATATGGATCTTCGGCGCTACAGTGTGGGGACTGCTGAGATTCGAGAACACCGGCAGTGTCGCCGGTGCGCATGCGCTGGGCCTGCTCGATGCGGTGTACATGTCGGCGGTGACTTACACCACGGTGGGCTTCGGCGATCTGGCTCCTGTGGGGCCGATCCGTTTTCTTGCCGGCACGACAGCATTGACCGGCTTCGTGTTGATCACCTGGTCCGCGTCGTTCACGTATCTGGAAATGACCCGCGACTGGCGCGACCGCTGATTCGCCAGCTTGGACGTAAAAAAGCCGCGCATTGCGCGGCTTTTTTACGTTCAGGACTGCCGAAAGGTCAGCTGAGGCCTTCTTCCTTCAAAACTTTCTGTACCGCAGTATCGGCTTCGATACGCGACGCGAATGCGGCAAGGTTGTCCAAGCCGGAAATATCGACGCCTGTGGCGCGTGCCCAGCGATACGTGACGTACAGATACGGATCCGCGACCGAACGGCTGCCGGCCAACCAGTCTTTACCGGCCAGATGCGCATCGGCGCGTTCGAACAGCGTGCGGACCTTCGCGCGCGCAGCATCTTTGGTTTTATCGATCAAGGCAGCGTCTTCCAGATAAGCGGTGCTGCCGAAGACAGGATGAAATGCGGGGTGCACATCTGAATTGGAGAACGCTAACCACTTGTTCACTTCAGCGCGGCTTTTCGCACTGCCGTCGCCGCCCAGGGCGGATTCCGGATGTATATCGGCAAGGTAGTTGAGGATCGCCGAATTCTGGGTCAGCACCCAGCCGTCATGTTCCAGCGCCGGCACCGCGCCTGCGGGATTGATCGCAAGATATTCGGGAGTCTTGCGGTCATCGCGGGACATCCGCACAGTTTCGTAGGGCTTGCCGATCCATTCCAGCACGATATGGTCGGCCAGCGAGCAGGCGCCGGGGGAATAATAGAGTTTCATGGGGTGATTCCGCTGTGGGGAGACGCGATCATGGTGCCGCACGCCATCGTGCTCAACCGTGTCGTGTGGAACGCAGTGTCGTTGGCGTCAGCGCAAAAAAAAACGGCCGCGAAAGTCGCGGCCGTGTGCAATTCGATACAAATACTCGTTATCTGAACTTCGATTCCGGCATCGAAACCGTTCGCAGCGTCAGCCGCGACCGGGTTTGTCTTTCTGCGGCTTCAGCGACTGGACTTTGAAGAAGCTGTGGTCGCCGATGGTCGCGACCTGATAGGCATTGCGCCAGCTGGGCTGTGCGATGCGCAAGGCTGCGAAGTGGCTGGCACCGGGGACGATCTCCTTGCGTTCGCCGGCCGGCAAAGCCCAGTTGCGCTCAGCCTCCAGCGCGATGGTGATCGCCTGCGACCAGGATTCGGCATTGCTGAGCTGGGTGCGCGGCGACACCAGCGTCGGGGCGAATTGTTTGCGGGCGGTGACGACATCGCACATCGAGTCGCCCCAGAGGCCGCTGTCCTCACGGCGCAGGGCGACTTCGGCAACCGCCTGCTGTCCGCGGACGGGCTGATTGCGTGCTTCCAGATAGAGCGTGGTGCTGAGACATAACGAGTCGGCGGCCTGAGGGGGCAACACCGATGCGATCCAGAGGATCCATGCGAGCTTCATTGGAACTCCTTGCTTCGTTGCTTCGGACGAACGGGTGCGTGGGTAAGAGCCCACGACATCGATTCGGGAACGACATGGCGATAGTCAGTCCGGCGTGAAGCCGGGCGCTTGCGAGGATCGCAAGACAAGGGGCTGGTGGCTCTATGGCCGCTTGTAGCCCAAACGTGGATCGCGGCGGGGGAATCACCAAAGTGGTGGATTCATCACCTGACGCGATCTCGCGCTGGTCCCGCATCCGGTGGCGGGAAAGCGGGCGTAGGTTAGTCAGCGAAACATAATCCCAGCTGAATGGAAAATTGGATATATTTGATTCAATTGGAGTTTTTGTTCAAAAAGTAGCGTAACTGCCTGTCAGGGCAGGGGGATTTGCCGCCGTGGAGTCGTGCCAAGCGCTTTGTGATCAAGGTCCGGAACCAGCGTCTCTGGCTCGATCGCCAAGCAATCCGCGCCGTATGGGCCTGTATTCAGGGGGCGGTATTCAGAAACCGGCGGCGAGCCGGCTGCCCTGATCGATGGCACGCTTTGCGTCGAGTTCGGCCGCGACGTCGGCGCCGCCGATCAGATGGGTCGCAATGCCGGCCGCCTGCAGGGCGTCGAACAGCTCCCGCCGCGGCTCCTGACCGGCGCAGACCACCACATGGTCGACCGGAAGCACCTGCTCTTTTCCATCGACGCGGATGCGGAATCCGCTGTCGTCGATGCCCGCATACTCCACCCCGCCCAGCATCTTCACTTGCTTGGCCTTGAGCGCGGCGCGGTGGATCCATCCAGTGGTCTTGCCCAGCTTCGCGCCTGGTTTGCCCGGGCTGCGCTGCAGCAGCCAGACTTCGCGTGTAGGCGGCTCCGGTGAAGGTTTGCGCAGCCCACCCGGACCCGAGAAGGTCGGGTCCACGCCCCATTCGGCCATCCAGCGCTGCGGGTCCAGCGTGGAGGAGGTGTGCTCCACTGCGCCATGCAGCGGCGGCAGCTCGAACGCCGCCGGGTCCAATACCGGCATATGCACCAGATATTCGGCGACATCGAACCCGATACCGCCGGCGCCGACGATGGCGACCCGCGTGCCGGGTTTGACGCGACCGCTCAATACGTCGAGATAGCTGACGACCGTGGGGTGGTCCGAGCCCGGAAACGCCACCTTGCGTGGGCGAATGCCGGTGGCCAGCACTATTTCGTCGAAGCCTTTCAAAGTATCGGCATCCGCCAGTGTGGACAGACGCACCTCAACACCGGTGTCTTCCAGCTTGTGGCGGAAATAACGCAGGGTTTCGTGGAACTCTTCCTTGCCCGGAATCTGTTTTGCCAGATTGAACTGGCCGCCGATCCGGTCCGCAGCGTCGAACAGCGTCACCCGGTGGCCGCGTTCGGCGGCGACCGTGGCGCAGGCAAGCCCGGCGGGGCCGGCGCCGACCACCGCGACACGTTTGGGTGCACTGGTTTTTATATAGTTGAGTTCGGTCTCGGCGCAGGCGCGCGGATTGACCAGGCAACTCGCTTTTTTCTGCTCGAACACATGGTCGAGGCAGGCCTGGTTGCAGGCGATGCAGGTATTGATGCGGTCGGCGCGGCCGACGCGCGCTTTGTTCACCCATTCCGGGTCGGCCAACAGCGGCCGTGCCATCGAAATCAGATCGGCGCCGCCGCCAGCGAGGATACCTTCGGCCACATCCGGCATGTTGATGCGATTGGTCGCAACCAGCGGCAGCGTCACTTCCGGGCGCAGCTTGGCGGTGACGCCTGCAAACGCCGCACGCGGCACCGAGGTCGC
>JANOXT010000215.1:0-2854 GCA_031418555.1 Lysobacterales bacterium
CTGCAGTCGCCGCGCTCGTGCACGTGGATGGCGTGGGTGCCGCCGCGACCCAGGCCGCCGAGTTCACCTTCGATGCGCACGCCGCCGTCGACGGCGGTGATCGACAGACGACCGCTGACCAGGCTCGCCGAAGCCGGCGCGACATTGGCGACTGCGCGCTGCACGCGATGCTGCGCGACGGGTTCGGGTGTCTTGGAGGGTGGTGCGCTGACGCAGGCGGTCAGCGCACAAGCGAGGGCGGTGTAGAAGAGAATGCGATGCTGGCGCATGGGTTCGCCTTCGTCGTATGGGGGTGGATCGAGCTTAGCGATTGGAGGGCTGCGAGGCGAATGCACAGGACATACGGTTCAGATTTGTCGATCGCCATGCTGCAGATAGCAGAACGGCCGCATTCCGGTGAATGCGGCCGTTCTGGTGCGTGCTATGCAGCGCGCGTCAACTCTCAGCGCTTCACGCCGACGATAGTAACTTCGACGCGACGATTGGGCTGCAGACAGTCGGTCAGCTTAGGGTTCGCACGCTCACCTTCGCACTGCACCAGTGGATCGGCTTCACCGCGACCGCTGGCGTTGATCTGCGCATTGATGCCGCGCGCCTGCAGATAGGCTTTCACGGTGTCGGCGCGATCCTGCGAGAGCTGTGCGTTGTAGCGGTCGCTGCCCAGACGGTCGGTGTAGCCCACCAGGTCGATGCGCTCGACGGTGGCATAGACCTGCTGGATACGGTCGGCAAGCCGGTCCAGTTCAGCCTTGCCCACCGGCAGCAGGTCGTCCTGCGCGCGGCGATTGAAGCGGAACAGGGCGCTGGCGCTCAGATTGATGCGTTCCACCACGCGCTCCGGCTTCTGCACCGCGACGTCGCAGGCATCCGCAGCGATCTGCGCCTGGCCCAGCAGGTCTTCGGCAATCTGCACATACGGCTTGGCGTGCCGCCACTGCTGCTGGTTCTGTTCGTTGCCGGCATGCACCAGCTCCACTTCGCCGCAGGCCACCAGTTGTTCGGCGCAGCGGAAACCCGCGTGCTGCTTGAGCGTCATCGCGCGGTCCCAGAGGTCGGGCCGCAGCTTTGCCGCATCGTTTACCAACGGCGTCTGGTTGGCGGGATTCTGCACCGAGCGCACATCACCGTTGGCACCCAGATATTGGGTGATCTTATGCGATTCGCTCAGCGCCGCCTGCGGAAAGTCGCTGCGGTCGTTACGGGTGTATTCGTGAAAACTCACGTCGAGCCAGCACTGCGCTTTGGACAGGCTGTAACTCTTCACTGGATGCAGGCCGGTGTCGTTGACCGTTTTGATCGCCGCCTGCTGCGCCTCGTAGGTGCGGTAATCGGTGTCGATCACGCCGTCGGTCATTCGCGCATCCTGCGGCGCCAGCTGCGCATCCTGTGCGGAGGCCGATACGGCGGTGAACCCGGCGACGAGCGCGATGGCCAGCGCGGTGGCGGCGGGCATCCTGATATTCGGCGTGTGCGAAGTCGTACGTTTCATAGTGATTCCTTGAAGATCGATGCGCGTGTGCAGTGGCGGCAAGGGATGAGGGTTGCGGTCGCGATCAGCGATCGAGACTGCGATTCACGTCGCGATTGCCCGAGCGGAACAGGTTCTCGTCGAACTTGAAGCGCAGCCGGAGGTAGGCGCCCTGATTGGTGTAGTCGCTGCCATTCAGATCGTCATCGCGGAAACCGCGCCAGTTGTAGCCGGCGGACAGCCACAGGTTCTGATACAGCAGGCGACCGACTTCCAGACCGTAAGCGTATTGCTGGGTGGTGCCGCTCTGCCCGGTCTGACGGCCGTTGAGCGAACTGGCCAGCAGGCCGATATCCCATTTTTCGGTGATGTCGTAGATCAAGCGTCCGCCCAACAGCCAGGCGGTGTACTTGTCGCGGGCATTGCCGTCGATGGCGCCGAACTCGTCGTCGCGGAGCTTGGCGGCGACGCGACCGGAAATCCACCACGGACGACTGGGGTGATACACCGCATGCGTCGAGAGGATGTGGACATCCGCATTGGCACCGCTGCCGTCGATGTTCTGCTCGGTCAGAAACTCGTACTTCGACAGCACGTCCAGACGATTGTGATCGACCGGGCGATAGGCGAAGCCGACCTGGAAACGATCCTGCCAGCCGTCTTCGCGGGACGCGCCTGTCGAATCCTCGTTGTTGAATTGGCGTAGATAATAATTGCGCGCCAGCACGGTCCAATCGCGATCCAGCTTGCGTGCGACCGCAAGCGTGGACAGCAGACTGGTTTGACTGTCGTTGCCGACGGTCGTGTCGTTGTCGAAGGTGTTGCGCAATTCGATCCGGCCGGACGCTTTCCACAGTTCGCTGGCGGTGTAATCGACGCCGAATGTGGCCGCCGCTGCGCCCACCGCGCTGCCGTCGAGAATCTTCAGGTATTCCGCACCGGTGGACAGCGCCAGACCTTCACGAATGTAGAACGTGTTGCGAAGACCCACTGCGGCCTGCGCCTCGCGACCTTCCAGGCCATCGTGCAGACGATATTCGCTGAACACCTGGCCGATGCCGGATGAATTCTGCTGATAGGTATTGTCGATACCCAGCACGAACGCATTGCTTTCATCGCCCTGATTCAAGCTGTACTGCGATGAGAGGCCGGTCTGGCGTTCGGCGCGCGCGTAGATGCGCGAGCGTTCGCTGATCTGATATCCCGCGCCCAGCTCGAAACGTCGACGGTCTTCACCGCTGACATCGCCTTCCAACAGGCCGGACAGCGTGACGTTTTCGGTCGCACGCCAGCGCGCGCCGAGGAACGCGGTGGTGCTGTCGAGCGCAGTCCCGCTGCCGCCGCCGTTGGGCAGGCCGCTGAAGTTCTGGGTGATCTGTTGGCCGG
>JANOXT010000216.1:0-4238 GCA_031418555.1 Lysobacterales bacterium
AAACCGGAGCTGCTCGTGCTTGATGTGGAGTTAGATATTTCAGATGAACCATATTTTTAATTATATATTTATTAGACCTCGTAGGGTGGGCTTTATGCCCACCGCTATGACATTTGAACAACGGCGAGCATCAATTTTTAATTGCGTGCGATTTGGCTTCGATCGTTGTCTGCGGGACGGTGAAGTTACGATGGTGGGCATAAAGCCCACCCTACGAACCATTCGGCTTGTGCGCTGCGCCGCAATCGCTTTTCCGCTCTGCTTTTCAGATTCGACGGCTGCTGGCGGAGACGCTTCATTGCCGCCCGATATCGAGGTGCGTCAGATAGAGGCGCAGATCGAACTCCAGCTGGTGGTAGTCGGGCGTCATGTGCGTGCACAGCTGGTAAAACGATTTGATGTGCTCGGCTTCCTTCATGTGCGCCAGTTCATGCACCACGATCATCTTCAGGAACTCGGCGGGGGCATCGCGGAACACGGTGGCGATGCGGATCTCGCGGCTCGCCTTGAGCCTGCCGCCCTGTATCCGGGAGATCGCGGTGTGGGTGCCCAGCGCGTGCTTCATCACCTGCAGCTTGCTGTCGTAGATCACCTTGCCCAGCGGCACCGATTTTCGCAGATGCCGGTCCTTCAGCGCCTGCACGTAGTCGTACAGCTGGCCATCGTTGCGCACCGCGTGGAGCTGGCCGTATCTGTCGGCCAGTACCGCACCCAGCCGATTCTGTTCGATCAACGCGCGCACCTGCGCCTGCAGGTGTTCCGGATAACCGACGAAGTACTTCAATGCTTCCATCGGCAGTGGGACGGCGGGCAGCGGGGACGGCCGGTATGATGGGCCGGAAATCCTCGGCAGGGAACGGCGACATGGCGAAAGTGAATCCGCTTCAGGAACAATTGCTCAAGGCGGGCCTGGTCAAGCAGTCCAAAGTGGCCGCAGTGGCGCGCGAACAGAACAAGGCCCGGCACGCCAAAGGTACGCCACAGCCCAGCGAGGTCCAACTGGAAGCGGAGCGGGTACGCGCCGAGAAGGTCGAGCGGGATCGCGCGCTCGCTGCGGAGCGCAAAACGCAGGCGCGCGCGGCTGAACTTCGCGCTCAGGCGCGGCAGATCATTCAGGACAGGAAGGTGCCGCGATCGGGCGATAGCGAGTACCGGTTCACGGCGGACGGCGCCATCCGCACTCTGCTGCTCGACGAAGCGCTGCGCAAGAAGCTGGCCTCGGGCGTGCTGGTGATCGCCCGCCTGGACGAGCGCTACGAACTGCTGCCGCGAGCGGCCGCCGAGAAGGTGCGAGAGCGCGACGCCGGCATGATCGTGCTCGATCACGGTCAGGACGCCGGCACCGGGCCCTCCGCCGCAACCTCCGAAGACGATGCGTATTACGCGCAATTCCAGGTGCCCGACGATCTGGTTTGGTGATCGCTGGTTTGGTGATAGTGCGGGCCGCTGACTTGGCGACTGCTTGATCCAGCCTGCTGGCTTTCGTCAACGCGCGGACCTGCAGCGATTAGCTTGGGCAAAGCCAAAAGCCGCACCCGGAGCTTTTGATGGTTGAACCGCCACGGATACTTGGCTGCTTGCGCTTTCCCGGGTGCGTGCTGCGCACTGACCGGGCTACTGGAATCTGACTGCGATCGCAGACATCGGCGCATGACGCCTTCGGCTGATGCGCCGTACGAAACATCTGCGTCGGGTCGATATCGCGATCAAACCGCATCGACGCTTGCGTGATGCACCAACAACCCACCCAGCGATGCTAAATCCTGCCGATTGTGATCCGCGACTCTACGCAGGTTGCGCGCTGAACCGCCGCGCAGGTAGCTGAGCCACGCGGCGGGCGCTTCGCTGCCGGGAAGGTCGTCTTCGCGGACGACGCCCAGCACCCGGCGTTCGATGGTGGCGAGGCGGCAGTTCTCCCAGCGGCCTTTGTATCGGCGGCGGGTGGGATACAGAAGATCGACGTGGTCCAAACCCATCAGCGGGTTGTGCAGGCGCGCGAGGCGGAAGCGTGTGGCGAGCAGCGGGGCGTCGTAGCTCTTGCCGTTGTAGCTGGCGAGAATGGTGTCATTGCGCAGAGTGTCGGCGAACGCAGTAAGCAGATCGCGTTCGGCTGAGAGTGTCGTGATCAGCCATTGGCGGATCTGCAGCGCAGCGCCGCGCCACTGTGCGATGCCGATCATGAAGGCGCGGGTGCCGGTGCCGCCGGCAAGCCCGGTGGTTTCGGTATCGAAAAACATCACGCGTTCGATGGGGATCATTGCGATGCGGCGATCGAAGGCACCGCACAGTGCGTGCGGCAGCGGGTCGCAGGGCAGGATGGTTTCGATCAGGCGCAGGCCGGGTGCGATCTCGTTGCCGGGCAGCGTGCGGTCGATATCGGTGCTTGCGTGCGCGATGCGCGTGGGTGCGCGCACGCGCAGCAGGCGGCGCAGGTCTTCGACGGTTTGCGATGCGGGTCTGGGCGGTGCCGGATTTGGTGTGGGTGTATGCGGGGGCGAGCGCATGAGTGTGCCCTGCCCGCTTTGCTGGCGTAGCGTGCGCAGGCGGTGGAGCGCGACCGTCACTGAAACACCCTCGTCCGGCCCTTCGGGCCACCTTCTCCCGGGGGGAGAAGGGAACAGAGATGCGTGTTCATGCGTGTTCCGGTGCGGCTGAGAGTGCGACCAGCACGCGTCGCGCATGCGCTTTTGCGGTGGCGTCGCAGGCTTTCGCATCGACGCTGATCACCGGGCCGATACAGGCGGGGCAGCCGCTGGCGCAGTCGCAGCCGTCGATCAATCCGGTGGCGCGCGCGATGAGTTCGGATTGCCTTGTCCACAGCGGTTCGGCAAGACCGACGCCGCCGGGGAAATTGTCGTAGAGATAGATCGTCGGCGTGAACGCTGCAAGATCCTTGGGCATGACGGGCGCGCCTTCGCTGCGGCGCATCTGTCCGCGACCCTGCGCGTCGGCGACCGCAAACCACGCGCCGTCGCCGCTGCCGACCGCTTTCTGCAGATCGGGGTCATCGGCCATGACCGCGATGCGCGCGATCACATGCAGCGCGTATGCAGCGCCCAGAAAGCCGTCCAGCGCGTGCTGTTTCGATGCGAACAGATCGTCAAGCACCGGCTGCGACAGCTGCCACCACACCGCGGTGGTGTGCAACTGCGCATCGGGCAGGTTCACCGGGCCATAGCCGATGTTCTCGTGGGTGTAGTAGCGGATTTTCTTGTAGCCGGCGACGCGGCGCACCACGTGCACTTCGCCGTGATGGCTGGCACCGATGCCCGCGACCGCACCGTCGAACTGTTCCAGGACTTTCAGCTTGGTGTAGTCGATGGCGTCGGTGTAGTAGTCGACGTGGGTGCGGGTGACGAAGGCTTTGCGGCCGTCCCAGTCGAGGCGTTCGACCTGATACGGCGTGGACTGGATCATGTGGATCGCGCCTTCGTAGAGTGTGAGCGGCGCGGCGCTGTAGTCGACCTCGGCGATGATGGTCTGGCGGCCATCGGTGCGGTCGACCACCACGAAATTGCCGTTGGCCACGGAGCGCAGACTCACTGCGTTGGCGGGATAGCTGTCGGCGATCCACTCCCACACCGCGCCCTCGGCGTGCAGCACGCCGTCTTCGGTGAGCAGATCCAGATACACGCGCGGTTCGACCGGGCCGAAAACATCGCCATCGCGAAACGGCAGCTCGAACGCGGCGCAGCGGATGTGATCGAGCAGGATCACCGGCTGGTCCGGCGCGATCCGCGCGTGCTCGGGCGATGCGGCGGTGAAGAATTCAGGATGGCGCACGATGTATTGATCGAGCGGATCGGAGCTGGCGATCAGCACCCCGATCGACGGCTGCTGGCGGCGGCCGGCGCGCCCGAAGCGCTGCCAGGTGGCGGCGATGCTGCCGGGATAACCGTTGAGCACCACCACATCAAGGCTGCCGATATCCACGCCCAGCTCCAGCGCGGATGTGGTCACGATGCCGTCGATGCGGCCGGCACGCATCGCGCGTTCGGCGTCGCGGCGTTCGGTGGGCAGATAACCGCCGCGATACGCGCGGATGCGCGCCGGTTTGCGCGGGTCGTGATCGAAGACATCCTTGAGATATTTGGTGAGCACTTCGACCATGGTCCGCGACTGCGCGAAGATCAAGGTCTTCAGCCCGGCCTTGATCGCCATCCGCGCGATCCGCGTGCTCTGCGAACGCGCCGACGCGCGCAGACCCAGATCGGGATTGGTGACCGGCGGGTTCCACA
>JANOXT010000217.1:0-7504 GCA_031418555.1 Lysobacterales bacterium
GCCGCCGGGAAACCGCGGTGGCCGTGGAGGTGGGCGTGACCGTGACCGTGACCGTGACCGAGCTGGATCCAGCAGTGCCTTCGCCGGGCGCCTTGCTCGAACGCCTGACGCCTGCGGCCCGTCGCGTTGCGGTGCTGGCACTGCATGGTTTGAATGGCGAAGAAATCCGCTGGATTCTCAGCCTCAGCGCGACCGCGTTCCGCCAGCGTCTGACCTCGATCCGGAAGACGCTGGGCGCGCTGCCGCCAGCGCAGCGTGCAGAAGCGATGGCGCTGGCCTATGTCCGCGACCCGGTACGCAGCGTCGACCTGCAGTTCGGTCTGGTCCGCAGGGCGCTGAAGGCCGCGCTGCGCGGTGCGGATGGCATCGGTACCCACGATGCCGACGGCCATCTCATCGTAGTGCGCGCGGGTTTGCGCATCGCCGCTCACACTTCGCCAAGCGACGGCAACCAATAGGCACACTCAACTTCAGGAGGTTCCCATGCTCGCCAATGCCAAAGTCGGCGCGATCGTGTTTTTCGTCGGCGTGCTCGAGCGTTCGATCGCGTTCTACCGCGATACCCTCGGTCTACCGGTCAACGAAATCGACGGCCACGATGGCCCGTTCGCGCTCGCGGAACTGGGCGGATTGACCCTCATTTTCATCCAGCGCAGGGCGACAGCCGGCGACAGCCCGGTGGTGGTCTTCAATCTGGACGGCGGTATCGACGATGTCGCTGAAGCGCTGGTGGTCAAAGGGGTTGAGATCGTAGTCCCGGTGAGCGAGGCGCCCGACGGTGGGCTCACCCTCGACTTCGTCGATCCCGATCGCAATGCCCTGAGTCTGTATCAGCCGCAGGGTGCGCTGCGGCGGAAGTGAAAGCGCAGCGGGGTCTGAATTCGATAGCTGTGCTTGCGTAGGAGGAGGCGGATTCACTCGCGAAGCGCGCGCATCGGCCATGTGTGCCTCTGCTTTGTGCTGCGATTCGGCTGAGAAAACGCGCAGAGGGCGTTTCCGGAATGCATCCGAATGCGAACCCAAACGACGCGCGGATGCGCGAGCTGATGATGCGCCATCTCGCGCAGCAGGGTTTCGAGACATTGGCCGCGGCGATGGCCGCGAATTGGACCGCCAGCTGTCGCGCAACCATGTCGATCCGATTGTGCTGGATCTGATCGTGCTGGATCTGATGCTGCCGGGCGAGGAAGGCCTGTCGATCTGCCGGCGTTTGCGCGGGCAGGTCGCGGAAACGCCGATCGTGAGGCCCGTCAGGGGCGCGCTTGGGCTGCCCGCTGCCGCGACGCTGCGCGGACAGCGGTTGGCGGCTGCGCGTCTTCGATCGCGGCCCCGTCGTACCCGAGGCTGCGCTGGCCGACCTTGGCAGGCCTTTCCACCGCATCGACCGCGCCCGCGGCACTTCCGGCAGCGGGCCTGGGCTGACCAGCGTGGCCCGGATCGCCGGCGTCCACGGCGGTAGCTTCCGGCTTGGCAACCGCGAACGCGGTGGGCTGGTGGCGGAGGTGTTTCTCTGCGCTCCGCTGCCTTGAATCCGCGAGCCCGGGCGGGGGAAGGGGGCTTGTGGCAAAATCGCCGGCCTTCGACCGCTTCTCCGTGATCCCGATGCCGGCTCCCGTCCTGTTCGCCTACGTTCACTGCCGCCACCGCGGCGCCCGCTGACATGGCCGACAGCACCGGACATCTGCCCCGCGATCCGGGCCGTATTCTCAAGGCCGCGAAATGGTCGATACAGGGTCTGCGCGCGGCGTGGCTGCACGAATCCTCGTTCCGCCTCGAGGTGTATCTGCTGTTGGTGCTTGCGCCACTGGCGCTGTGGCTCGGCGACAGCGCCATCGAGCGCGCGCTGATGATCGGCAGCTGTCTGCTGGTGCTGAGCGCGGAGCTGCTGAACTCGGCGGTGGAAGCGGTGATCGAGCGTTACGGCCCGGAGTTCCACGTGTTGGCAGGACGTGCGAAAGACATGGGTTCGGCGGCGGTCTTCGTGCTGATGATCAACGTGCTGCTGGTCTGGGGTCTGATCCTCGGCGAGCGCTATCTCTGATTGAACTCCGCGAACGGGGCGCCATCCGGCACCTTCGCAACACACTCTGGAAGTCATGCAATGCTGGAACTGATGTCCGATCCACAGGCGTGGATCACCCTGCTTACGCTGAGCGCGATCGAGATCGTGCTGGGCATCGACAATCTGGTATTCATTTCGATCGCCGTCTCGAAGCTGCCGCACGCGCAGCGCGAGAAAGCGCGCAAGTTCGGCATTGCAGTGGCTTGCATCACCCGTATCTGCCTGCTGCTCACGCTGGCCTGGCTGGCCGGATTGACCAGCGATCTGTTCGCGGTATTCGGCGTCGGCATTTCGATCCGCGATATGGTCCTGATCGTCGGCGGCGCGTTCCTGCTGGTCAAGGGCAGCGGCGAGATCCGCGACATTCTCAAGGGTGAGGGCGAGTCCGAAGACATCGATACCAGCCCGATGAGTGCGTTCTGGAGCGTCATCGCGCAGATCGCGGTGATCGATATCGTGTTCTCGCTGGACTCGGTGATCGCCGCGGTGGGCATGGCCAATCAGAAGGCGGTCATGGTCGGCGCGATCCTCATGTCGGTGGCGGTGATGCTGTCGGCGGCGACGGTGATAGGCCGGTTCATCGAAAACAATCCGACCATCAAGATGCTGGCGCTTGCGTTCATCGTCCTGGTGGGCGTGTTCCTCATCGCGGAGGGCTTCGGTGCGCATATACCCAAGGGTTACATTTACTCCGCGATGGGCTTCTCCGCGTTGGTCGAAACCCTGAATCTGTGGGCGAAGAAGCGCGCCCAGCAGCGGCTGCTGCCGGAGTAAACCTGCTTGCTTTCCCCGCCGGGAGAGGGCGGCACGTAGCGCCGGATAAGGGTTCGTTCACCGACAAGGGCTGAGCGGCATCCATTCAATGCCGTCATTGCGCCGCGACTCCCGGGGTGTTGCAATGCGGGCTGACCCCCCGCGGAGCGTCACCATGCGTGTCTTCTTCGTTCTGATGATGGCTCTGCTGCTGTCCGGCTGCGGCTATAACGACATCCAGCGCAAGGACGAGGCGGTCAAAGCCTCCTGGGCGCAGGTACTGAACGTCTACAAGCGCCGCGCCGACCTCATCCCGGCGCTGGTCGCCACCGTGAAGGGGTACGCTCAGCAGGAAGAGAAGATCCTGATCGGTGTGACCGAAGCCCGTTCGAAAGTCGGTCAAGTACAGGTCAACCCGGACGATGCGGCGTCGCTCCAGCAGTTCCAGAAGGCCCAAGGCGAACTGTCCAGCGCGCTCTCGCGGCTGCTGGTGATTACCGAGAATTACCCCAATCTGAAATCCGATCAGGCGTTCCTCAATCTGCAGACGCAGTTGGAAGGCACCGAGAACCGGATCACGGTCGAACGCGAGCGCTATATCCAGGCCGTGCGAGACTACAACGTCCGCGTCCGTGAGTTTCCGGTCAATCTCACCGCGATGGTCTTCGGCTACAAACAGAAGCCGGGTTTCACGGTCGAAAACGAGCGTGAGATCCAAGAGGCGCCGGTCGTGGATTTCGGCGGACAAGCAGCCCCCGCCCCGGTGATGGCGCCCGGGCAGACGCAGACCATCGCACCGGTGGCGCCGCCGCGGGGTCTGGCACCGACGCCGTCGATCGCGCCAGTACCTCAGCCGGTACCGGCCCCCGACAGCCAGAACATGAAGCCGGGACCGCAGCCGGCACCGTCGCCGTCGGGCGGCTGATCTGGACGTGGGCCGGAGCGTTGACGTGATCCGTTCAATGCGGCTGGTGCTGGCGGTCGGCCTGCTTGCATGGACCTTGGCGGCGTTCACGGCGTTGGCGCAAACGCTGGCGCCGGTGCCACCGCTGACCTCGCCGGTGGTCGATATCACCGGTACCTTGAACGCTGGCGAGATCGCACAGCTCGAACAGCAGGCGCGTGCGCTGCAGCAGCGCAAGGGCAGTCAGCTGCAGATCCTGATCGTACTGACCACCCGGCCCGAAGCGATCGAACCATATGCGCAGCGGGTCTTCGATGAATGGAAGCTCGGGCGCAGCAGCGTCGACGACGGCGTGTTGCTGCTGGTGGCGAAAGACGACCGCGAAGTCCGCATCCAGCCGGGATATGGGCTGGAAGGCGCGATCCCGGATATCACCGCCGGCAGAATCGTCCAGGAATATCTGGTGCCGAAATTCCGAGCCGGCGATTTTGCAGGCGGAATCGCCGACGCCAGCGCGCAGCTGGTGCGAGTGATCGATGGCGAAACGTTGCCAGAGCCGATGGCGCCCATGCCCGGCAGCGGCCCGTCCGGTGGTTTACCCGGAGGATTGTTTTTCGCGCTGTTCGCCTCGATGTTCGGCCGCGCGCTGTTCGGCCGGCTGCCCATGCCGCTGCGGATGCTGCTGGTCGGCGCTGCCGCAGGCGGTGCGGTCTGGCTGTTCGCGGGCCCGTGGTGGGCGATATTGCTGGCCGCGGCGATCGGCGCGGCGATCGGGTCGGCTGCGTCCTCGGCGCGCTATGCGAAACAGGGTGGCTGGGGCAATCTCGGTCTTCCCTCGTCTTCCGGAGGCAGCTCCGGCAGTCGATGGCCGGGCAGCTCCAGCTCTGGCGGCTGGTCGGGTGGGGGCGGGCGCAGCGGAGGCGGCGGCGCCTCCGGACGCTGGTGATCTCGACGATGACCCGCTGGATTCGCCATGCGTTCGCGCCTTCGGCCCGCCGGATGTTTCCGCCGGCCTGTCTGGCGCGGATCGCCGACGCCATCGCCCGCGATGAGGCCCGCCACCGCGGCGAAATCTGCTTCGCCGTCGAGTCCGCGCTGGATATCGCCGCCCTCTGGCGCGGCGACGATGCACGCGACCGCGCAGCCTCGGCCTTCGCGGCCTTGAACGTCTGGGATACGGCTGAGAACAGCGGCATCCTGATCTATCTGCTGCTTGCCGACCGGCGCATCGAAATGCTTGCCGACCGCGGCCTGGATGGGCGGGTCAGCGACGAACAGTGGCGCGGCGTCTGCCTGCTGATGGAAGAGCGCCTGCGCGCTGGCGATGCCGAAGATGCTGTGATGCAGGGCGTCGCTGCCGCGGGCGATCTGTTGGCCGCGCATTTCCCGCGCATTGATGACGACAGCCGCATCGACGGCTGCCAAGACCGCAACGAGCTGCCGGACCTGCCGCAAATCCTCGGCTGAAGCGCCGCGATCGCAGCGGCTCCGGCACAATAGCCGCACTTCCCCGCGACACCACGCCCGCCGATGACGTATCTGCACCAGATCGATCCGATCCTGTTCCAGTCGCCCGAGTTCTCTCTGTTCGGGATGAGTTTTCAGCCGGCGGTGCACTGGTACGGGTTGATGTACCTGCTGGGTTTCACGGTGGCCTGGTTCCTGGGCCGCAGTCGCGTGCGTGCAGGGCGCCTGCCGGGCGTCAGCGAGCAGGCTTACAGCGACCTGTTGTTCTACAGCATGCTCGGGGTGATCTTCGGTGCGCGCATCGGCTACATCCTGATTTACGACCTGGATGCGTACATCGCCGATCCGGTGCAGATCTTCAAGATCTGGCAGGGCGGCATGAGTTTCCACGGCGGTCTGGTCGGCGTGCTGGTCGCTTCGCTGTGGTGGGCGCGCAGGCAGCGCATGCACTATTTCGACGTGGTCGATTTCGTCGCGCCGCTGGTGCCGCCGGGGCTGGGCTTCGGCCGCTTGGGCAATTTCATCAATGGCGAACTGTGGGGCAAATACACCCATGGTGGCTGGGGCGTGATCTTTCCGCGCGCCGAATCCGATCTGTACAGCATCGGCGCTGCGCAACTCGAAAGCATGCAGACCAGCGGCATGCTGGACCGGCTCGCGCGACATCCTTCGCAGCTGTATCAATTCGCGCTGGAAGGCGTGGTGCTGTTCTGCGTGGTCTGGTGGTTCTCGCGCACGCCACGCCCGCGTTATGCCGTGGCTGGACTCTTCGCGCTGCTGTACGGCTGCTTTCGGTTTCTGGTCGAATTCGTGCGCCTGCCGGACGAGCAGATCGGCTATCTCGCCTTCGACTGGCTGACCATGGGCCAAGTGCTGAGCATGCCGCTGATCGCGTTGGGTCTGACGCTGCTGTTGCTCTCGCGCAGGGCGCCGACGCTGCAGCCTGCCGCAGGAGCCGCCTGATGGACCAGTATCTGCAGCTGCTGCATCACGTTCTTGACGAGGGCACGGAGAAAGCCGACCGCACCGGTACCGGCACGCGCAGCGTGTTCGGCTGGCAGCTGCGCTTCGATCTGAATGCGGGCTTCCCGCTGGTCACCACCAAGAAACTGCATCTGCGCTCGATCGTGCACGAGCTGCTGTGGTTTCTCAAAGGCGAAACCAACATCGCTTACCTCAAGGACAACAAGGTCGGGATCTGGGACGAATGGGCCGACGAACACGGCGAGCTCGGCCCGGTGTATGGCAAGCAGTGGCGACGCTGGGCCACCGCCGACGGCGGCGAGATCGACCAGATCCGCTGGGTGGTCGACGAGATCAAGCGCAACCCGGATTCGCGGCGTTTGATCGTGAGCGCATGGAACGTCGCGGATCTGTCGAAGATGGCGCTGATGCCCTGCCACACCATGTTCCAGTTCTACGTGGCGGACGGCAAACTCAGCTGCCAGCTCTATCAACGCAGCGGCGATATTTTTCTCGGCGTGCCGTTCAATATCGCCAGCTACGCCCTGCTGACGCACATGGTCGCGCAGGTCTGCGGGCTGGGCGTCGGCGATTTCGTGCACACGCTGGGCGACGCGCATCTGTATTCGAATCACTACGATCAGGCGCGCGAACAGCTGTCGCGCGAACCGCGTGCGTTGCCGACGCTGACACTCAATCCGGACGTGAAAGATATCGTCGGTTTCGTTTACGAGGACATCACGATTGAAGGCTACGACCCGCATCCGGCGATCAAGGCGCCGGTGGCAGTGTGAGCGTTGAGCTGGTGCTGATTGCAGCCCTCGACCGCAACCGCGCCATCGGCCGCGGCAATGCGCTGCCATGGCATCTGCCGGACGATCTGAAGCGCTTCAAGGCGCTGACGCTGGGCAAGCCGGTGCTGATGGGCCGCAAGACTGCGGAATCACTGGGTCGCGCGCTGCCGAAGCGACGCAATCTGGTGCTGACGCGCAGTGGGCGTGTACCGTTCGATGGCATGGAAGCGGTGGCGACGTTGGACGAAGTGCGCGCGCTGGTCGATGCGGACACCGCTGCCGAGCTGTGCGTGATCGGCGGTGCGGAGATCTACGCGTTGACGCTGCCCTTCGCAGCGCGTCTGCAGCTCACGCATGTCGATACCGCAGTTGGCGACGCGGATACGTTTTTTCCGATGTTCGATTCCGCACAGTGGCGTGAAGTGGCACGTGAAGCGCATGCGGCTGACGACAGACATCCGTTCGCATTCGAGTTCGTTGATTACGTTCGGCTGTGAACCGCGTCCGGTAGAGCGGACTTCAGTCCGCTGAAATGCATGGCAGTCAAAAAAAGCGGACTGA
>JANOXT010000218.1:0-1878 GCA_031418555.1 Lysobacterales bacterium
GCTGCGCGGCGAGCATCCGCCGCGACAGATCCACACTCTGTCGCCGCAGCTCGTCGGCGTCGATCAGGATGCCGTTGGCCTCCATCCGCGCCAACACCGGCACCAGCGGAATTTCGATCTTGCGATAGACCTGTTCCAGCGCAGGAACGGTCGCCAGTTTCGCCGACAGCACGCGATGCAGACGCAGGGTGATATCGGCGTCTTCGGCGGCATAGGTGGTAGCGTCGTCGATCGCGACCTCCGAGAACGAAATCTGCTTCGCCCCCTTGCCGGCGACGTCCTCGAATTTGATGGTGTCGTAGCCGAGATAGCGCTTGGCCAGCGAGTCCATGTCGTGGCGGGTCGCGCTGGAGTTCCAGATGAAGCTTTCCAGCATCGTGTCGTCGGCATAGCCGACGACGTTCACGCCATGACGGCGCAGTACGTGGATGTCGTATTTGCCGTGCTGGCCGAGCTTGCGGTGTTGTCTGCTTTCCAGCAGCGGGCGCAGCGCATCGAGGGTTTCGTGCAGATCCAACTGCGCTGGCGCGCCGGGATAGGTGTGGCCGACCGGGATGTAACAGCCGCTGCCCGGTTCGGTGCAGAAGCTCAGACCGACCAGATTCGCCTGCATCGCGTCGAGCGCATCGGTTTCGGTATCGAACGCGAATTCGGCGGCGGCGTTGAGTTTCGCGATCCACGCGTCCAACTGCTCGCGGGTCTGCACAGTGTCGTACGTGCCTTTCGCGGCCAGCGCGGGATCCGGTGCCTGCTCTTCAGTCGTTGCGCTGCGCGCAAAGCCGGCCGCGGTGCTGCGCAGACCGGCGCGTTCAGTGGAGGGGTCAGCAGCACCGCCGAGTTCTTTCAGCGCATGGCTGAAACCGTAGCGCGCGTACAGCGTGCGCAGCGCATCGACGTGCGGTTCGCGCAGTGCGAGCGTGGTCGGGCCGCCGTCCAGCGCGACGTCGAGCTTGATCGTGGTCAGCTGCCGGTTAAGCGGCAGCCGCGGCAGCGCTGTGCGCAGGTTTTCGCCGATCTTGCCTTTGATGGCATCGGCATGGGCGATGACGTTTTCCAGCGTGCCGTATTCGGCCAGCCATTTTGCGGCGGTCTTCGGCCCGCATTTGTCGACACCGGGAATGTTGTCGACGCTGTCGCCCATCAGCGACAGAAAATCGATGATCTGCTCCGCGCGTACGCCGAACTTCTCCATCACCGCCGCATCGCTGTCCAGTCGGCTGCCGCTCATCGTATTCACCAGCGCCAGACCCGGACGTACCAGCTGCGCGAAATCCTTATCGCTGGTGGAGATGGTGACGGTAAGACCTTCGGCAGCGCCCTGTACTGCCAGTGTGCCGATCACGTCGTCCGCCTCCACGCCCGGCACGCGCAGGATCGGCAGACCCAAGGCTTCTACGATCTGCATCATCGGTGCGATCTGCGCACGCAGGTCGTCGGGCATCGGCGGGCGATGGGCCTTGTACTGTGGATCCAGATCGTCTCGGAAGGTCGGCCCGGAGGCATCGACCACGAAGGCGA
This sequence comes from Lysobacterales bacterium, assembly GCA_031418555.1. Classification (GTDB taxonomy): domain Bacteria; phylum Pseudomonadota; class Gammaproteobacteria; order Xanthomonadales; family Xanthomonadaceae; genus Lysobacter_I. The sequence continues at coordinate 1,519 of JANOXT010000218.1, forward strand.
TGTATTCCGGTTTCTCTTTAATGTGCCCGCGCAGCATGTTGACGATGCCGAACAGTGCGCCAGTGGGCTCGCCCTGCGCGTTGCTCAGCGGCGGCAGCGCGTGGAACGCACGGTAGAGGTAGGAAGAACCGTCGATCAGTACGAGTCGTGTCATGGGCGGATTCTACCCCCGCGCCCGCCTCGCTGAACCGCTGCGGCGGGTACGGACGATTCACCGCGCCTGGCGCATACTCGATGTTCCCCCGCCGCTGGAGCGCGTTATGCGCCATATGACTTCGTTTGCGCTGCCACTGATGCTTGTCTTGGGCGGCTGCGCCACCACTGGCGGCGCGCAAGCCACCGCCGAGATCCCGCCCGATG
>JANOXT010000219.1:0-16949 GCA_031418555.1 Lysobacterales bacterium
ACCCGAAGGCCTTCTTCACACACGCGGCATGGCTGGATCAGGCTTGCGCCCATTGTCCAATATTCCCCACTGCTGCCTCCCGTAGGAGTCTGGACCGTGTCTCAGTTCCAGTGTGGCTGATCATCCTCTCAGACCAGCTACGGATCGTCGCCTTGGTGGGCCATTACCCCGCCAACTAGCTAATCCGACATCGGCTCATCCAATCGCGCGAAGCCTTGCGGTCCTCCGCTTTCACCCGTAGGTCGTATGCGGTATTAGCGTAAGTTTCCCTACGTTATCCCCCACGATAAGGCAGATTCCGATGTATTCCTCACCCGTCCGCCACTCGCCACCCAAAGAGCAAGCTCTTCTGTGCTGCCGTTCGACTTGCATGTGTTAGGCCTGCCGCCAGCGTTCACTCTGAGCCAGGATCAAACTCTTCACTTAAATTTTTCGGACCGAAGTCCTATTTTTTTGAGTGCAGTCGTCGTCCGAGCCCCAAATTACTTTCTTGCATTTGCATGCTTTGAATCTATTTGGTTCTTGGTCGAACGTCTGCAAAAATGGACAGTCATCCACTTGCCAGACGCCCTCACAAGTCACCTGCGCACACTGTCAAAGATCGTCGGAATCGGCCTCAGCGCCTCATCTCTTTACTTCGTTTCCTTTGTCGCCGAAGCGCCTCAGGTAGCCGCACATTATAGGGTAGTTTTCGTTGCCGTCAACACCCTGGTGCGATTTTTTTTCTTGCTGTCGACCCGTTGAGGCGCCTCCAGCTGGTCTCACATTATGGGAGGCTTCGACGAGTTCGTCAACACCTCTTCCCTGCTTCGAACCACCCTCGCTTTAGTTCATCCAGACACCGTAGCGGGGCCGCGCATTATAGGGGAGCATCGTATTCCGTCAACACCCCAGCGCATTTATCTTTTTCCCCTGCTCCGGCTCTGTTCGAACGCCGTTGCGGGGGCGCGCATTGTGCATGGCAGCCATCGATTTGGGAAGGGGTATATGCAACTTGACGCGAGATCGCGTCTCCGCAATCGTGAGCTAACGTTATCTGGAGCCTATCAATGCGCATCGAATCCATGACAGCCTTTGTTTTAAGCCTTTTCATAACCGGCTGCAGTAACGCAAAAGATCATTGGGTCGAACTGGAAGGCAGCCGCTTTCAAGTGGAAATAGCTGATGACGATGCAGAGCGCGCGCGCGGGCTGATGTTCCGCGAGTCGATGGACAAGCAGCGCGGCATGCTTTTTATTCACGACAATCAGCAGCCGCTCGCCTACTGGATGAAAAACACCAACATCCCGCTGGACATTCTCTACTTCGACAAGGATCGGCATCTGGTCTCACAACAGACCAATGTGCCGTCCTGTTCGGCAGGCAATCGCTGTCCGCCCTACCCGAGTGCCGCACCGGCGCTTTATGTGCTTGAATTGAACGCAGGGCAAGCCGCCAAACTGGGACTCAAGGAGGGCGCCATCCTGACTTTTGGTCCGGACATTCCGCCCACTGAATGAACCACCTTGAGACAGGACTTGTGTCGAAGGCAGGCTGGCTGCAGTCTTGAGCTATGACTGCCTTATTCGCCCTGCCCGAGTGGTCGGCTCTAGCCGACCTCGCCGATGATCAAGTGCCACTGTTGGGTAGCGCTCTTTTGATTGCGCATGATGAGTACCCGGATCTGGACGTGGCGGCCTGCATCGCACTGGTTGAAGCCCATGTGGCCTCGCTTAGGCCTGAAGTGGAGCAGATCGACAGTGCACCGTTGAAAATGCAGGCGATCAACCACCGGCTGTTCAACGAATTGGGCTATGCCGGCAACCACGACGAATATTACGACCCGCGCAACAGTTATATGAATGAGGTCCTGACCCGTCGATTGGGTAACCCCATTTCCCTGGCGCTGGTGCAAATGGAAGTAGCGCGTCGGCTGGGGATCCCTTTGGATGGCGTTTCTTTCCCCGGACATTTTCTGGTCAGGCTGCCGGTCGACGACGGGGTGCTGGTGATGGACCCGTTCAACCGTGGGCGCCCTTTGAACGCCGATGAGCTGCGCCAGCGGGCACGGCCGCATTTCGGCGAAGACGTTCCCGACGAGGCGTTGATGCAGATTCTCAGCCCTGCTCCACCGCGGGCGATTCTGGTAAGGATGCTGCGAAACCTGCAGGCGCTCTACACCGAAAGCGGGGATTGGGCGCGGGCGGTGCGCTGCATCGACCGGATCCTGCGGCTGGTGCCAGACAACGCGGAAGCCCTGCGCGATCGTGGCTTGGGCTATTCGGAACTGGGCCACAGCGCTGCCGCACATCATGATCTGGGGCGCTATCTCCAGCTCAATCCCGAAGCCGACGATGCCGAAGCGGTCAGAAACCGCATGGTCGAACAGGGCGCACAGCGCCAGCGGCTGCACTGAACACGGCAACGGCAGACTCTGGGAGGCTGCCGTCCGCCGAATCGCCAAGATCAGGTCGTGGCCATGTCGAAATCGCTCTTGGTCACACCACAATCCGGACAGGTCCAGGTGTCTGGAACGTCTTCCCAGCGCGTGCCCGCAGCGATGCCCTCGTCCGGCAATCCCTTGGCCTCGTCATAGATGAACCCGCAGACGACGCACATCCAGGTGCGATAGTGGACAGAGGCAGCAATATCGTTCATTGGACAGAAACCAGATTGGGGTGGGGCATTGTCCCATCCCGAACCTGTCGCCGGAAGGCCGCACATCCGTCCGCCGGTCGGGTCTGGCTGGGTCCAACACCGGGTTCCATGGGCTCGACTGACCGCAGATGCTTAGCGAGCGCGCGTCTTGGGGGAATTCAGCGGTTCGGTCGAAGAAATGACCCAGATCACAACCACCCAGGGCAGCACTATCAGCGATGTGCGCAAGCGGGACGCGGCATCTCGGGCTGAGGCAGTGCGATCTTCCATCGGATAATGTCCGTCTATCCCTGTCTCATTTCATGCGGCCGATGGCGATATTCCGCCTGAGCTGCCGGAGGTTCCCCATGTGCCACGCCTCCACCGATGCCGCGTCATCAACGCTGCCACATCCTCTCGCAGGCCCATACCTGATAACACCGGACGAGAACAACACCGAGCGGCTGCTGGAACGCGTGTCTGCGGTTATCGATTCCGCAACCTGGCTGCAATACCGCAACAAAGTCGCCTCGCCTGCGCTTCAACGGTCGCAAGCGCAGAGTCTGCGGGGGCTGTGCCTGGCGCGCGGCATCGGCTTCATCGTCAACGACGATCTGGCGCTGGCGCTGGCTGTCGCCGCCGATGGTGTGCATCTTGGCGAACACGATGGCGACCTGCAGATCGCGCGTGAATGGCTGGGACCGGACGCGATCATCGGCGTCTCCTGCTACGACGATCTGGATCGCGCGCACGCAGCTGCCGCGCAAGGCGCAAGCTATCTTGCGTTCGGCGCATTTTTTTCCTCGCCGACCAAACCGCTGGCGAGGCGGGCCGGGTTCGATCTGCTGCGCGACAGCGCCGCGCTGGGCCTCCCGCGAGTGGCGATCGGCGGCATCACACCCGAGAATGGGCGATCGGTCGTCGCTGCCGGCGCCGATCTGATCGCGGTCATCAGCGGCGTGTTCGATGCGCCCGATCCAGCATCCGCCGCGCGCGCTTATCGCGCCTGTTTCGATCGCGGCTGAAACCCGCTCCCACACCATTCCACGCGAGATATCGATGAAGACCGACCGCTCACACGATCTGTTCACCCGCGCACAGACGCTAATGCCCGGCGGCGTCAATTCGCCGGTCCGCGCCTTCAAATCGGTGGGCGGCGAACCTTTTTTCGTCGAACGCGCCGACGGCCCCTATCTATATGACGCCGACGGCAACCGCTACATCGACTATGTCGGGTCATGGGGGCCGATGATCGCCGGCCACAACCATCCGGCGGTGCTGGAGGCGGTGATCGCCACCGCGCGCAACGGTCTGAGCTTCGGTACGCCCAATCCGCTGGAAGTGACGATGGCAGAAACCATCACCCGGCTGATCCCGAGCTGCGAGATGGTGCGGATGGTGAATTCCGGCACCGAGGCGACGCTGTCGGCCGTCCGCTTGGCCCGTGGCGCGACCGGGCGCAACCGGATGGTCAAATTCGAGGGCTGCTATCACGGCCACGGCGATTCCTTTCTGGTCAAAGCCGGCTCCGGCATGCTGACCCTCGGCGTGCCCAACTCACCGGGCGTGCCCAAGGCGCTGGCGGACCTCACCTCCACCCTGACGTTCAACGATTTCGAGGCCGCCACGCAGTTGTTTGATGCAATCGGCGCCGAAGTCGCTGCGGTGATCGTCGAACCCGTGGTCGGCAACGCCAACTGCATCCCGCCGCGGCCCGGTTATCTGCAGCACCTGCGCGATCTGTGCACGCAGCACGGCGCCATCCTGATTTTCGACGAAGTGATGACCGGCTTCCGGGTCGCGCTGGGCGGCGCGCAGGCGGTGTACGGCGTCGATCCGGACCTCAGCACCTTCGGCAAGATCATCGGTGGCGGCATGCCGGTGGGTGCGTACGGCGGGCGCGCGGGGCTGATGCGCCAGATCTCGCCCAGCGGCCCGATCTATCAGGCCGGCACGCTCAGCGGCAATCCGGTGGCGATGGCCGCAGGGCTGGCGATGCTTGGCCTGATCCAGGCGCCCGGCTTCTACGAAACGCTTGAGGCCCGCACCGCAGCGCTGTGCGCTGGGCTGGAAGCCGTCGCTGCAGAAGCCGGCGTGCCGTTCACCACCAATCGGGTCGGCAGCATGTTCGGGCTGTTTTTTACTGACGAAAAGGTCGACACCTACGCCCAGGCCACTGCCTGCGACACGGTCGCGTTCAACCGTTTCTTCCACGCCATGCTGGAACGCGGCGTGTATCTGGCGCCGTCGGCGTTCGAGGCTGGCTTTCTGTCCATGGCGCATGACGACGCGGTGATTGCCGCGACCATCGACGCCGCGCGCGCGGCTTTTTCGGAGTTGCAGGCATGAGCACCCACGCGTTTCACCCCGAAACCCTCTCAGTGCACATCGGCAACGAAGCCGACCCCGCTACCGGCGCGGTGGCGCCGCCGATCCATCTCGCCACCACGTTCCGCCACGGCCCGGCGGGCGAGCGCATTGTCGGCTACGAGTACCAGCGCGAGGGCAACCCGACCAACGACCGGCTGCGCGAGGCGCTGGCGGCGCTGGAAGGAGGCGAAGATGCGGTCACCTTCGCCTCCGGCATGGCCGCGATCAGCACGCTGCTGGAATGTCTGCCGAATGGCGCGCGCATCCTGATTCCCGACGATTGCTACACGGGGCTGCGGATGTTCTGCGCCGAATATCTGCCGGAGCGCGGCATTGAGGCAGTGACCGTCGACATGGGCGATCTGGAGGCAGTCCGCGCCGCCTGTAACCTGCATACGGCGCTGGTCTGGATCGAAACACCGTCGAATCCGCGCATGAAAGTCAGTGATATCGCCGCGCTGGTGGAGATCGCGCACGCCGCCGGTGCGCTGACCGTGGTCGACAACACCTTCGCCACCCCGCTGCTGCAGCGCCCTCTGGCGCTGGGCGCCGACATCGTGATGCATTCGACCACCAAGTATTTCGGCGGCCACAGCGACGTGCTGGGCGGCGCGCTGGTGTTCGCGAAGCGCGATGTGCTGTTCGCCAAAGTGGCGCATCGGCTGCATATCACCGGCGCGACGCTGGCGCCGTTCAGCGGCTGGCTGATTCTGCGCGGCTGCCGCTCGCTGGGCGCGCGCATGGCGATGCACTGTGCGAATGCGCGCGCGATCGCCGATTTTCTGACCGCACAGCCCGCGATCGAACGGGTCAACTACCCCGGTCTGGCCTCGCACCCCGGTCACGCCGTCGCCGTACGGCAGATGCGCGACTTCGGCGGGATGATGAGCATCGAACTGGGCGGCGGACGCGAAGCGGCGCTGTCGCTGGCCTCGAAGGTGAAAATTTTCACCAACGCCACCTCGCTGGGCGGCTGCGAGTCGCTGATCGAACACCGCGCTTCGGTCGAAGGCCCGAACCCCCGTTCGCCGCAGAACCTGCTGCGGATGTCGGTGGGGCTGGAGCATATCGATGATCTGATTGAGGATCTGCGGCAGGCGTTGGCGTGACCGGAGGCAAGTCTCACCGCAGATAACGGGTTGTATCGAACGGCATTTGAATCTGGACCATGCCGTCGAACCGTAAAGGAAGCGCGAGTCGCGAGTACTGCCATCCGCCGGCTCGCTGCACCTCTCCCGATGTCAAGGAAACGCAATGATCAGTTTGAAGCCCTTCTCCATACCCATCGCGCTGTTGGCGCTGCTGACTGCGCCTGTCGCGGCGCAGGCACAAGAAAGCGGATCACGTGCAGACGGCTGGGGCGTCGGGGTCGGCGTGTCGATCCGCAGCACCCTGTATGCCGGAGAGGAGAATCGAACCCTGCCGTTTCCGCTGGTCAACTACGAAGGCGAACGCTTCTATGTGAAAGGACCTGCGCTTGGCTACAAATTCATCGACAACGAGTCTTTTACCTTCAGCGGTTTTGTCGCCGCAAGCTTCAATGGCGTGGACGCCAAAGACTTCGGCAGAAGCGCGCTGGCCGCGCGCGGCATCAATCGCGATCTGCTCGAAGACCGCGACATGAGTGCCGATATCGGCGCTTCCGCTGTGTTCAAGACCGATGCCGCCGGTGAACTCGAACTCGACCTCCGCGCGGATGCCACCAACACCAGCGATGGTTATCAGGCTTCGCTGGATTACCGATATCCGTTTCAGGTGGGCCCTGTCAGGCTGATCCCCAGCATTGGCGTGGTGGCGCTGTCCGACAAACTCGCCAATTACTACTACGGCACGCTGTCGAAGGAAGTGGCGCGGGGCGTGGTCGATTACCGGCCCGGCAGCGTCACGGTCGCGCGCGCCGGCTTGACTGCGATCATTCCTACAAGCCCTCGATGGGCTGTGATCGCGAGCATCGGTGCCGATGCCTATCCGGACGACATCACCGACAGCCCGTTGATCGATGCAGGCACGGATATCGTGCCAAGCGTCTTTGTGGGCGTGATCCGCAATTTCTGATTCAGGGGATACTTCTTGAATACCACAGGCATCCAGCTGCTAAGAGACGGTGAGCGGATGATGAGTCCGCTCACCGGCGATCAATCACCACACGCCGGTATTCGGCATGGAAGCCCACGGTTCCTGCGGCGGCAGGCTGCCCGTCTGCAGCAGCTCAATCGAGACCAGATCCGGTGAGCGCACGAAGGCCATGTGGCCGTCGCGGGGCGGACGGCTGATGGTGTAGCCCATCGCCTGCAGATGCGCGCAGGTCTTGTAGATGTCGTCGACGCGGAATGCGAGGTGGCCGAAGTTCCGCGCGGTGCCGTAGTCCTCGTCCGAGCCCCAGTTGTAGGTGAGTTCGATCTCCGCGCCCGGGGTTTCATCGGCGGCAAGAAACACCAACGTGAACTTGCCGGCAGCGTTTTCCATCCGCCGTACTTCTTTCAGCCCAAGACCTTCGCAGTAGAAGCGCAGCGAGGCGTCGATATCGCGGACGCGGAGCATGGTGTGGAGGTATTTCATCGGGTGGCCTGTACTTTAAAGAGACGGGAGATGGGAGACGGAAAAGCATGTCATCCCGAACGGGGGCGTAGCCCGGGGAGGAATCTGCTTTTGTGGCGATCAGAAGCGAAGCTCACCAGCTTGCTCCGCCCGCTGCGCGTGCGTTCGGGTGACAGCATGCTTTGCCATGACCAGCAGGATCAAAGAAACAAATCAGGCAGCAGCGGCTGCATCGGGTCGATCGCATAGCCGGACAGGTCGGCAATACCCGCTTCGGCCAAGACTTGGTCATCGATCAGAAAATGGCCGTGAAAGCCGGCGGCATCGCGCACCAGCACCGCGTGCGCAGCGTCGGCCATGATCCCGGGCCTGCGGCAGCGGGCAACGTCCACGCCGGGAATCATGTTGATGGCATCCGTGGCGATGACCGTGCGCGGCCACAGCGCATTCACGGCCACGCCCTGCGGGCCGAATTCCGCGGCCAAGCCCAAGGTCACGAAGCTCATGCCCATCTTCGCCAACGTGTAACCGGTGTGCGGGGCCCACCACTGGGGGTCGAGGTTCGGCGGCGGTGCGAGGGTGAGGATATGCGGGTTGGGGGCCTGCAGCAGATACGGCAGACAGGCCTGGGCACAGAGGAAACTGCCGCGCGCATTGACCTGCTGCATCAGGTCGAAGCGCTTCATCGGCGTATCCAGGGTGCCGCGCAGCCAGATGGCGCTGGCGTTGTTGATGAGGATATCGATACCGCCGAACGCATCGACGGTGGCTGCAACTGCCGCGCGGACCTCGTCTTCCTCGCGAATGTCGCACTTCAATGCGAGCGCGGCGCCGCCAGCGGCTTCGATGGCCGCGGCGGCGCTGTGAATCGTACCGGGCAGTTTGGGATTGGGCACCGATGATTTCGCAGCGATCGCGACATTGGCGCCGTCGCGGGCGGCGCGCAGCGCAATGGCCAAGCCAATGCCGCGTGAGGCGCCGGTGATGAAGAGGGTCTTGCCTGCAAGTGTGGTCATCGGGATTTCTTCACGGTCGCGTTAAAAAACAAGGAAGGGTGATAGCAGCGATATGGGCAGGAAATATCAGGGACGCAACGTAGCGGTCTCGAGCGCACACTGATCGGCACGGCAGATCGCGGCGGGTTGAGGCACATCGGCCGCACCGGCGCAGTCGCGAACGCTCAGCGCCTTGTTGTTTTCCTGAAGATACCAGCGCTGGACATCGATTTCGTGAGCACGATCGATCGCCACCCAGCCATGGCAGGACAGATATGTGGTTCTGCACTGCACGTCGCTCTTGCACGTAAGCCAGTCGGGATTTTCGATCCTGGCGTTCAGTTTGTCCGCACAGCCAACCGAAGCCGCTGACAGCATCAGGACCGGCAGGAAAAATATCGGTACTCGCATGGTCTCTCCAGTATTGGCAGGGCTCAGGGTTTGGGCCCCTGTCCTTCGTTGTCTTCCCACTTCAACAGCTTGCGCGTGACGAAGCGATATACCGGTTTGCCGGTGCGAAACCACAGATCGCGCACCCATGAGCGTCGTTTGAGGAGGCGACGTTCGACGGGTGTGATCGCGCCCGGGCAATAGGTGCGTTTGTGCTTGAGCAGATGGCGCAGATCTTCGCGCGCCAGCAGCCGCATCCAACGCGCGCGCGGCGCGCCGCAGACTGCGAGTTGGAAATCGATCATCGCCGGCGTACCGTCGGCCAGCACCAGCCAGTTGGCTTCTTTGGCCAAGTCGTTATGCGCGAACCCGCGCCGGTGCAGCGCCTGGAGGCGCCTGCGCGCCAGCCGGAAATAGGCCCGATCGCCGTGGGGCGGCCGTTGGTACATCGCAGCGCCGTCCAGATAGCTGCGGTCGAGCCGGCGGCCGTCCCAGTTCAACAGCTGTGGCACCGCATCCGCACCCAGCACGCGCTGCAAGCCGCGGGCCTCGCGTCGCGCCAGCCACCACGCGGGCAGCCGCAGCCACAGCGGCACGTGGGCAAGATCGCGACGCACAAACAGCCCGTCCGCGCCGCGCATCAGCGCGATGCGGCCGAAGCTGTCGGCTTTCAGCGCTTGCAGTTCGATGGCATCGGTAGACATGGGGGCATTGTAAGGACCGCCGACCGGACGATGACGGGCATTCGGACGCACCTGCCATAATCCGGGCATGACCAGCGCATGGATCGACAGCACAACGGCCTGGGTCTCCACGCATCCCGTGGCGGCCGGCGGTCTGATTTTCATGCTCGCATTCATGGAAAGCATGGTCGGCGTGGGCCTGCTGGTGCCTGCGCTGCCGCTGCTGTTTGCGATCGGCGCGTTGATCGGGCTGGGGCATATCAACGGCATGTATGCGATCACCTGCGCCGCGCTGGGTGCGTTTGTCGGCGATGCGCTGAGTTTCTGGATTGGCTCGCGCTGGGGCACCGCATTGCGCGCGCACTGGCCGTTCAGCCGTTATCCGCAGCTGATCGACCGCGGCGAGCGTCTGTTCCGCCGTCACGGCAGCAAGAGCATCGTCATCGCACGGTTCGTCGGCGCAGTGAGGCCGTTCGTGCCCGCCATCGCCGGCATGCTGCATATGCCGCTGAATCGCTACGTTCCCGCCAGCCTGGTCGCCGCTGTTTTGTGGGCGGTGACGTTTCTCGCGCCGGGCTGGATTTTCGGCGCCTCGTACGATGCGATCTCGGCGGTGGCCGACCGTCTGGCGCTGGTGCTGCTGGCACTGCTGGCGGTACTGGCGCTGGTCTGGGCGGTCGTGCTTTACAGCTATCGCTGGTTCGCCGGCCACGCCGACCGTCTGTTGGCGCGCGCGCTGAAGTGGAGCCGCGCGCATCCCAGGCTGGCGCGCTATGCCGCGCCGATGATCCAGCACAACCGTCCGGAATCCGCTTCGCTGGCGATGCTGGCGCTGTGCCTGATCGGCATCGGCTGGGGCTGGTTCGCGCTACTTGCGGTGATCGTGGCCCGGCGCGGCCCGCTGGCGATCGATCAGCAGGTGTATTCCGCGATGGCGGCGCTGCGCAATCCGCTGGCCGACCGCTTCATGGCCGCCCTCGCCTCGCTGGGCGATCTGCAGATTCTGCTGCCGGCGCTGCTGGCCGGCCTAGGCTGGCTGCTGTGGCGGCGACGGTTCGCCGCAGCGACGCACTGGCTCACTGCGGTCGCGTTCGGTTTCGTGTTTACCGCCTTCCTTGCGCGGTCGGTGGACATGCCGCCCCCGCCCACCGCGCCGGAGGGCTTCGGTTTCCCGTCGGTTCCGGTGACCATGCTGACCATCGTGTTCGGGTTCTTCGCGGTGCTGATCGCGCGCGAATTGCCCGGACGGCAGCGGGTATGGCCGTATCTGGTCGCGGGCGTGGCCGTGTCGCTGCCCGGTTTCGCGCGCCTGTATTTCGGCGCGCACTGGCTGAGCGATATCGTCGGTGGGGCGCTGTTCGGCATCCTGTGGCTGCTGGTGCTGGGCATCGCCTATCGGCGCCACATCGGCCGGTCGTTCTGGATGCGCCCGTTGGCGACGATCTTCTATCTGACGTTCACCGTGGCCGCGCTGTGGCACGCGCCGCGCGCCATCGACGACGTCATCGCCCAGTTCGGACCGCCGCCGCCGACGCGGCAGATGACGGCTGCTGGCTGGTGGCAGCAGGGCTGGCGCAGTCTGCCGGCGCACCGCAACGAGCGCGAAGCCAATCGACGCTGGCCGCTGGATCTGCAGATCGCCGGTCCGCTGGCGCCGGTGCGCATGCGTTTGGAAGCCGCTGGCTGGACGGTGCAGCCTCAGGCGACCTGGACTGCGACGCTGGGGCTGCTTGACCCGCAGCGCAGCCTGGAACAAGAGCCGGTACTGCCGGCAACGCTGGATGCCGAAGCCGAAACCCTGCTGCTGCGGATCCGCGGCGCAACCCCGGACACCATTCACGTGCTGCGCGTATGGCGTGCGCCGGCGATGCTGGACAGCGGTCAGCCGCTGTGGATCGGCAGCATGCAGACGATGCGCTTTGTGCGCCCTACCCCGGTCTTCGGCCTGTGGATGCCGCAAGCCGACGACGGCGCGGCGCATGCCCGGGTGCGCGCCGCGCTGGGCGACCTGCCATCCGCCGAATCGATGCATCCCGATGGCGATTTGCAGGTGCTGCGTCTGCGTACCGCCAAGTAGTGCTGCGCAACACCTGCCGGAAGGCCCATTCAGGGCATCAGCGCGAGCAATCGGTCCAGTCGGGCGTGCGGATCGCTTTCCTGCAGCAGCATCTGCCGCTGTGCGTTGCTCAACGGCAACAGCTCGGCGAGCCGCCAACCGACCCACGCCGCATCATCGAAACGCATCGGCGGCACTTTCGCGAATTCGCCGCCCGCCTGGTCGATGACCCGCTGCAGCACCGTGCCCAGCAGGGCGTGTTCGGGACGCAGTTCGTCATCGGGTTCGGGATCGCACCACTCGACATCGCCCACCACAAGGCCATTGCTGCGGGTCTGCATGCGCTGCAGGTGGAAGCGGCGGCCCCCGCGCACGCGCAGCGTCAGCAGGCCCTCGTCGGTGCTGCCGAAATCCTCGATCCGCGCTTCGGTACCGATCGCCGCGGGCACCGCAGGCACGCCGGCTTCCAGACCATCGATGATCAGGCAGATGCCGAAGCCGGTGCCGCTGCGGCCGCAGTCGCGGACCAGATCGAGATAGCGGGTTTCGAAAATCCGCAGCCCTAGCGATGCGCCCGGCACCAGCACGGTCTGCAGTGGAAACAGCGGGAGTGTGTCGAGCATGGCGGATTACCCCAAGGCCGCCAGAAACCGGCGCGGCGCCCCATCGAAACCGCCGTTCGACATGAAAACGACGTGATCGCCCGGGTGCGCCAACGCGCGCAGGGTGGCGATCAGCGAATCGGCGGTGGGCGCGGTGCGGGCTTCGCCGCGAATGGCGGCGATGACTTTGGTCGCATCCCACGACAGCTCGGGGCGATGCAGAAAGACCACGGCATCGGCCATCGCCAGCGACGGCGCCAACGCGTCGGCATGCGCGCCGAGCCGCATCGAATTGCTGCGCGGCTCCATCGCCACCACGATGCGTGCGCTGCCGACTTTCGCCCGCAGACCTTCCAGCGTGGTGCGGATCGCGGTGGGGTGATGCGCGAAGTCGTCGTACACGGTGATGTTGTTGGCGATGCCGAGTATTTCCATGCGCCGTTTGACGCTGCGGAAATCGATGAGCGCGGGCATCACGCTTGCGGGATCGACTCCAACCGCATTGCATGCGGCCAGCGCCGCCAGGCCGTTCAGCACGTTGTGGTTGCCCAGCATCGACCAACGCACCTCGCCGATCGCGCGGCCGGTATGACACACCGCGAACGCGCTGCCGTCGTCGCTGAGCAGGCGCGCGCCCCAGTCGAACGCATCGTCGGCCATGCCGTCGCGCAGCAGGCCGAAGCGTTCGACCGGCGTCCAGCAGCCCATCGCCAGCACTTCGTCCAGACGCACATCCTCGCCGTTGACGATCAGACGGCCGCGGCCCGGCACGGTGCGCACGAGATGATGGAACTGGCGCTGGATTGCAGCGATATCCGGAAAGATGTCGGCGTGGTCGTATTCCAGATTATTGAGGATCGCCACCAGCGGCCGGTAGTGCACGAACTTGCTGCGCTTGTCGAAGAACGCGGTGTCGTACTCGTCGGCTTCGACCACGAACTCGCGGCCGGTGCCGAGCCGCGCCGAGACGCCGAAATCTTCGGCGACGCCGCCGATCAGAAAGCCCGGATCGCGGCCAGCGCGGTCCAGCAGAAAACTCAGAATGGTCGTGGTGGTGGTCTTGCCGTGGGTGCCGGCAACTGCCAGCGTGTCGCGTCCCGGCAGCACGTACTCGCGCAGCCACGCCGCCCCCGAGGTGTAGTGCAAACCACGATCGAGCACGTATTCAACGGCCGGATTGCCGCGCGACAACGCATTGCCGATCACGATTTCATCGCAGTCGGCGGAGATGTGCTCCGGGCTGTAGCCCTGGTTCAACGCGATGCCGAGGTTTTCCAGCTGCGTGGACATCGGCGGATATACCGCCTGATCGCTGCCTTCGACCGTATGCCCGTGCTCGCGCGCAAGCGCGGCGACACCGCCCATGAACGTGCCGGCGATTCCCAAGATATGAAGTTTCAAGATCGATGCTTCCTAGACGTTCGCATCATTATCAACGAAGCGATTCCCGTTCGGCACGTTCGCCTCTCCGCCGCATGAGGGAGAGGGATTGGGCTGAGGGCATCGCAGCGGCAGCCTGCCCCTCATCCGGCCTTCGGCCCCCTTCTCCCCGCGCAGCGGGGAGAAGAAAGGCGATATTCACTCCCCGCGCAGCGGGGAGAAGAAAGGCAATATTCACTCCCGCGCAGCGGGGAGAAGAAAGGCAATGTTCACTCCCGCGCAGCGGGGAGAAGGAATGCAGTGATCGTTGCGCGCGAAACGGGGAGGAGAAAAACAGTGTCCGCTGAAGCGAGTCGGGCATGTTTCATGGCTGCAAACACCGCAACTCACTTCATATAACCGCGCAGCATCACGGTCGCTTTCTCGTTGACGGTGGATACGTCGCGGCGGCCGTCCTTCACATCCTTCATCAGGCTGCGGCAGGCGACCAGACGCTGCGCAGGATCGGCGATGGCGCGAAGGCGGTCGGGGCCGCGCTGTGCGACGCCAGCCATGGCCTGCTCGAAATCCCGATCGAAGATCGGGCCGTTGTTGACCGGATCGCTGCCGACCAGCCGCGCGCGCATCTGGGCGCGCACGCGCAAACTGGCGGACAGCCAGTCGGCATTGCGCTTGCGCCAGCGCGTCATCAGCTTCGGCGTGGCCTCGGCGATGTCCTTCGCTTCGCCGCCGCACAACGCCAGCTCGTTGCGCAGAGAACGCTCGGTCGCCTCGCCGACCGCGGCTGCCGCACCGCCGGTCGCGAAGTCGAAGTCGGGCTTGGCGCCGTCGGCGGCGAATGCGCCACCGATCATCAGCGAGAATGACAACGCTGCGAACATCGAACGCATCTCAGCCGACATCCACACCGACCGAGATCGTCTCGACGATCCGGGTGAATACTTCATCCATCGAGCCTTCGCCGTGGACGACTTTGAGCATGCCGTGCTGGCGGTAATAGTCGATGACCGGTGCGGTCTGCTGGTTGTAGACGTTGAGGCGGTGACGGACCGCTTCGGGGGTGTCGTCGGCGCGGCCTTCTGCCTGCGCACGGCCTGCGAGGCGGCCGACAAGTTTGTCGGTATCCACGTCCAGCTGGACTGCGTGGTCCATCGGCTGGCCGATCCGGGCGAGCAGCGTGTCCAGCGCATCGGCCTGGACAAGGTTGCGCGGATACCCGTCCAGAATGAAGCCGCCGGCGACATCATTGCGCGACAGGCGGTCTTCGAGCATGCCCAGCAGGATCTCGTCCGAAACCAGATCGCCGCGGGCCATGACCACCTTCGCCTGTACACCCAGCGCCGAACCGGCCGCCACCTCAGCACGCAGCAGATCGCCGGTGGAGATGTGCGGCACCTGCAGGTGTTCCTTGAGTCTTGCCGCTTGAGTACCTTTGCCCGATCCCGGGGCGCCAAGGAGGACCAATCGCATCGCATGCTCCAAAAGAGAGAAACTTCGGCCGCGGCGCTACACTCCTCCGCCCGGCGCAACCCGGCCAGCTTAACCGCTCGCGGGCCCCGCCCCAACCCACCCAAGACCAAATCCCGAGCCCGTCGCCCATGCCCAGCGGAACCCTGCTTTACGCCCAGTCCGGCGGCGTCACCGCCGTCATCAACGCCTCGGCCTCCGCGGTCATCACCGAGGCCCGCGCCCGCAAGGTCAAGGTGCTGGCCGCCCGCAACGGCATCCTGGGCGCCCTGCGCGAGGAGCTCATCGACACCTCGAAAGAATCGGCCGCTTCGATCCGCGCCCTCGCGCACACCCCGGGCGGCGCGTTCGGCTCCTGCCGCTTCAAGCTGAAATCGCTGGAACAGGACCGCAACAAATACGAGCGCCTGATGCAGGTGCTGAAAGCCCACGACGTGCGCTGGTTCCTCTACAACGGCGGCAACGACTCCGCCGACACCGCGCTGAAAGTGTCGACTTTGGCGGCCGAATACGGCTATCCGCTGACCTGCATCGGCGTGCCCAAGACCATCGACAACGATCTGGCCGTCACCGACTGCTGCCCGGGCTTCGGCTCAGCGGCCAAGTACACGGCGGTATCGGTGCGCGAAGCCGCGCTGGACGTGGCAGCGATGGCCGACACCTCGACCAAGGTCTTCGTCTACGAGGCCATGGGCCGCCATGCCGGTTGGCTGGCTGCCGCCGCCGGCTTGGCCGGCAGCGGTCCCGACGAAGCGCCGCATATGATCCTGTTCCCCGAACGCGCCTACGACGAGGCCGATTTCCTGGCCAACGTAAAGAAGATCGTGGCGCGGGTCGGCTATTGCGTGGTGGTGGCCTCGGAAGGCATCCGCACCGCCGACGGTACATTCGTCGCCGATGCCGGCGGCGGCAAGGATGCCTTCGGCCACACCCAGCTCGGCGGCGTGGCGTCGTACCTTGCCGGCAAGGTCAAGGAAGAACTCGGCTTCAAGGTCCACTGGACCCTGCCCGATTACCTGCAGCGCTCGGCGCGCCATATCGCATCGAAAACCGATCTCGATCAGGCGATGGCCGCCGGCAAGGCCGCGGTGCAGTTCGCGATGAAAGGCTTGAACGCGACGATGCCGGTGATCAAGCGCACCTCGAATGCGCCGTACCGCTGGAAGATCGAAGCGGCGCCGCTGGAAAAGGTCGCCAATCACGAAAAAGTCATGCCCGCGAACTTTTTGCGCAAGGACGGCTACGGCATCACCGCCGCCGCACGCACGTATCTGGAACCGCTGATCCGCGGCGAATCGCCGCCGCCCTACGGCCGCGACGGCATTCCGAAGTACGTCACGCTGAAAAATATCGCGGTGAAGAAGAAGCTGCCGGCTTGGGAAGGCTGAAACACGCGTAAAACGGTTATCGGAACAACGGCCTGTCATTCCGGAAAAGCTGTCATCCCGGACGCATGTGAGGGATCTGTTTTTGCGCTTCAAACCGACAACAAACACATCCCTACTCAGGCTTCCGGACCGGGGCGGGCCTGACTGAAGCCCGCCATCGACCATCCCCACTGCTGTTGCCATCGCAATCGACGCTGCCTATCGCTTTCGCGCAGTGCTGACGCGCACCAACGCTGCCGCTGTCTCCGCTGCGCAGACTCTGATATGTTCGGGGTGCAAGCACAGGGAACAGGGAGAGGGGCGTGCGCAAGCAGACGGCAAAGCCGGAGTTGCAGAACAAGCTGCAAACATGGATCGAAGCACTCGGCCAACAGCCGTTCGATAGCGGCACAACTGTCGAATATTGCTGCACGCTGGTCACGCCGATGTACGGCGGCGGCGTGCAGGCCGGGGTTGTCGACCAG
>JANOXT010000220.1:0-5007 GCA_031418555.1 Lysobacterales bacterium
GAAACCGGAGTTTTCAAAAACCAACCATCTAATGGGCTGATAAACATTTTTTCGCCCACAGCCAAGATTATCCATGAAGCTTATGGATGACAGATGTCGATGGCATGCCAACAAAAGAAGTTGAAAGCAAAGTAGCAAGCGACACGACTGCCGACCTGTCTCAATCGCCGATAGAAGCCATCAACAAGACATTCGACGAAGTAAATATTCTTCAATTTATCAAAGAGGAATACCGCGGCCTCGACCGCTACGACGCTCGCAAAGCCATCCTCGCCGACCTCGAAGAAGCCGGCCTGCTGATCGAAACCAAACCACACAAACTACAAGTACCGCGCGGCGACCGCACCGGCCAGGTGATCGAGCCCTATCTCACCGACCAGTGGTTCGTGGCGATGGATAGTTTCGCGAAGCGCGGCCTCGAACTCGCGGGGTGTATTGATGACAAGCCCGGCTCGATCAAATTCGTCCCGCCGAACTGGATCAATACCTACCGCCACTGGATGGAAAACATCCAGGACTGGTGTATCAGTCGCCAGCTGTGGTGGGGACACCGCATTCCGGCATGGTACGACGATGCCGGCAACATCTTCGTGGCTCGCAGCGAACAGGAAGCGCGCGCAAAAGCCGCCGCTTTCGTAGGAGGGGCTTCAGCCCCGAGCTCTGGCAAGACGCTTGCAGATGAAGCTCAAAAGCTCGCGGCTGAAGCCGCTCCTACAATTAACCTGCGTCAAGACAATGATGTGTTGGAGACTTGGTTCTCTTCGGGCCTCTGGCCGATCAGCACGATGGGCTGGCCGAATCCCGAATCGATGCGCGAACGCGGCTTCGACGATTTCGTGCCGTCGTCGGTGCTGGTCACCGGCTTCGACATTATTTTCTTCTGGGTCGCCCGGATGATCATGATGACCGATCACTTCATGCCGAAGGACGCGCCCGACGCTGAGCGCGTGCCGTTCAAGGACGTGTACATCACCGGCCTCGTCCGCGACAAGGACGGGCAGAAGATGTCGAAGTCGAAGGGCAATGTGCTGGACCCGCTCGACATCATCGACGGCATCACCGTGGATGAACTGGTCGCCAAGCGCACCACCGGGCTGATGAAGCCGAAGGACGCGCCGAAGATCGAAAAACATACGCGCAAGGAATTCCCCGACGGCATCGCGCCGCACGGCGCCGATGCGCTGCGCTTCACGATGGCCGCCCTCGCCGGCCCCGGCCGCGACATCAAATTCGACATGGCCCGCTGCGAGGGCTACAAGAATTTCTGCAACAAGCTGTGGAACGCGACGCGGTTTGTGTTGATGAATACTGAGGGGTTCAGTGCATCGGGCGCGCCACAGCCAAAAACACCAGCCGAGCATTGGATTTTGAATGAGCTCTATAACGTCACCGATGAGGTGATTGGTTATTTTGGGCGCAAACAAGGCGATGCAGACTACCGGCCGGACGATGATGCAAATCGATACCGTTTCGATCTCGCTGCAAAATCACTGTATGAGTTCGCCTGGCACGTGTACTGCGACGATTTCGTCGAAGCGGCGAAGCAAGCTTTACAAGGCAATGATGCAGCGGCGGCAGACAGCACGCGACACACCTTGCTCTACGTTCTGGAATCGATATTGCGCCTGCTACACCCGCTAATCCCGTTCATCACCGAAGAGCTGTGGCATCAGGTCGCGCCTATGCTGGCCATCTCAGGTGAGTCGATATGTCTCCAGCAGTATCCGGAGCCTGTCGCAATAGCAGACAACAATGCCGCGAACGATTTCCAAGGCGCGCTCATTGCCGCTCACCAGATCCGCGCGCTTCGCAGTCAGATGGGCATTCCATCATCGAAGAAAGTGCCTTTGCTGATCGAAGGAGCATTGGATGACCCCGGCTACCTCGATCGGCATGGCGATATGTGGAAATTCCTGGCCAAGTTGGAATCGGTGCGAGCACTCAGCGATAGCGAGATAGCGCCCCCTTCGATGATGCTTCCTTATGATGGAATGAAATTCCATATTCCGCTGGAAGGTCTGGTCGATCTCGACGCCGAACGCATACGCCTCGACAAGGAAATTGCCCGCGTCTCCGTCGAGAAAACCAAGAGCGAAGACAAACTCGCACGCTTCGGCGGCAGCGTGCCGCCAGCGGTGGTCGATCAGGAGCGTCTGCGTCTCGCCGAGTGGACCGCAAAACTGATTGCACTGACCGAACAACGCGCGCGGCTCGCCTGACGATCCAATCACCCGGTAGAGCGGACTTCAGTCCGCTGTTTTTATAGATCGCAAAAAAACAGCGGCCTGGTTTTCAACAGCCGAATGGCTGGTCAGGCCGCTCTACGGACGCTGCCAAGCGGCACTTGATCTTCCCGCTCCCCGTTTGCGGGGAGAGCGTGGCCAAAGGTCCTGAGGGGCGCTTTTAGGGGCGCTTTTAGGGGCACTTCGGGACGCATTGCAGCTGCGTCTGCCCCTCATCCGGCGCTGCGCGCCACCTTCTCCCCGCATCGCGGGGAGAAGGAAAATATCATCAACCTCCCCGCATAGCGGGGAGAAGGAAACCCCCGTCACCGTTGTGGGATCACTCCTCCGGCAACAGCTCCATCGCCATTACGATCGCGTCTTCGCGGCCCGTATGCGCCGGGTAGTACCGGGGGCGCCGACCGATCTCGTTGAAGCCTTCGTCGAAGTACAGCGCGATCGCGCGCGGATTCGACGGCCGCACTTCCAGAAAAACACGCTCGGCGTTGTGCGCGCGCGCTGCGCGTACCAATGTGCGCAATAGACGGCGGCCGTGGCCGTGGCTTTGCACGTCCGGGTCGATGCAGATATTGAGAACATGCGCTTCGCGCGCGGCGACGCTGATGACCCCGTAGCCGATGATGATGTCGTTCTGGATCAGCAGCCACGACGGATAAGCGGCGTTGATGCAGTCGCGGAAGATGCCGTCGGTCCACGGGAACGGATACGCACGGGTTTCGATCGCCATGATCGCTGCGATGTCGGCGTCGCGCATCGCGCGCAGGGTCGTCGACGCCGGCGCCGAGGATTCGACGAACGACGACGACGGCATGCTCACAGCAGCATGCTCACGCGGGCGGGCGCCGCAGGGCCCGCAGCTGCGGCCACAGCGCGCGCTTGGCGCCGGGATCGGTGCGCAACGTGCGCGGCGCAGGCCATGCCTTGGCCAGACGGAAAATATCGTCGCCATCGCGGCTACGGCCGGCGGCGCGCAGCAGTGCGTCGATCAGCGGATCGTCCGGCAGTTGGCCGGGCAGCGCGACGCCCACTGTGCGATAGACCGGAAGCCCCATCGCTTCCAGCATCTCGCGCTGCAGGGGGCTCCAGGGAAGGTTCACGGCGCGTCCGCCAGCGATTTGCGCGCCATCCGTCGCGAGATCAGCGGCCCGAATACGGCAAAGGTCGCGAACACCGCCAGCAGCACTTTAGGCGGGTCGATCACCAGACCGATGATCGCGACCACGATCGCGAACAGCACGAAAAATGGGATACGGTCGCCGTGCGGGCCGGGCTTGCGGCCCTTGAAGCTGGAGTAGCGAAACGGGCTGACCATCAGCAGGCCCGCAATGACCGTGACCACCAGCGCCGGATAACGCAGCGATTCGCCGCTCAGCCCGAGATCGTGCATCGTCCATACGAAGCTGGCGATCAGACCGGCCGCCGACGGGCTGGGCAGGCCGATGAACCAGCGTTTGTCGGCGGTACCGACTTGGCTGTTGAAGCGCGCCAGCCGCAGCGCGGCGCAGGCGGCATACAGAAACGCGCCCAGCCAGCCGATCTTGCCCAGGGTGACGCCGTCCAGTTTCATCGACGCCAGCGCCCAGTGATACATCACCAGCGACGGCGCCATGCCGAAGCTGATGAGGTCCGACAGCGAGTCGTACTGCACCCCGAATTCGCTCTGGGTATTGGTCATCCGCGCGACCCGGCCGTCCAGGCCATCCAGCACCGCAGCGATGAAGATCGCCACGCAGGCGGACTCGAACCGGCCTTGGGAGGCGGCGATGATCGCGAAAAAGCCGGAAAACAGAGCGGCCGTGGTGAACAGGTTCGGCAGCAGATAAATGCCGCGGTTGCGTCGTGGCGCGGGAGAAGGTTCAGATGTGCTCATTGCGGCAGTGTAACGGCAGTGCAGCGCTGGACGTAACGTGCGACGTACCGTGCATTGGGTCACACGCTGGCCAGCCGGCGATGAGGCCGGGCTGACCTTCCGGCAGCGGAATGCTTGCGCCTGCCGCGTCGGGGTGCTGCAATCCCCGGTCATTGCACCTCCGCCCGCCGTTTCGCAGGTATCGCCATGCACCGTAGCCTCCGCGTCAGCCTGATCACCGCCGCCCTCGCCCTGGGCGCGGCCCCCGCAGTGTTCGCGAGCGGCGAGGTCTATCAATGGAAGGATGCCAACGGCGTCACCCACTATTCGCAGACGCCGCCGCAGCAGGGCAAATTCCAGGCGCGGTCGATCTATCACCGCGAGCGCGTCACCGACAGCCTGACGACAGCATCGGCCGATACCAGCGAATCCCCGCAGTGCAGCACCGCACGCAAGAACATCGAACTGCTGCAAAGCGGCGCCAAGCTGAAAATGGACAGCGACGGCGACGGCAAGGCCGATCGCGATCTCAGCGACAGCGATCGCGACAAGCAGCTGCAGATCGCGCAAACCGTGTCCCGGGTGAACTGCAGCCCCAGCACCGCGAAAGCGCCGTGATCTGTTCGCCGTGAGCCGGCACGGCCGTTGTCCTCACCCCGCACGGAGCCGCTGATCGCGAACATCGGGCAAAATACGGGGCTTGCCCCCTTCCTGCCCGAGTTCCGTCCATGCGTCTGTCGCAGTTCCACCTCCGCACCGAAAAAGAAACGCCCGCCGACGCCGAAATTATCAGCCATCAGCTGATGCTCCGCGCGGGCATGCTGCGCAAGCTGGCGGCCGGTATCTACACCTGGAGCCCGCTGGGCCTGCGCGTGCTGCGCAAGGTCGAGGGCGTGGTTCGCGCCGAAATGAACG
>JANOXT010000221.1:0-2384 GCA_031418555.1 Lysobacterales bacterium
CCCAGACGATCGATCACGACACCGCAGCGCTGGTGGTCGAAGAACTCGGCCACAAGCCGGTTCGCGCCGACAGCGGCGACGCCGAAGTCGAACTGCTGGCGCACATCGAAGACCAGCAGGGCGAAAAAAGCTCGCGTCCGCCGGTCGTCACCATCATGGGTCATGTCGACCACGGCAAGACCTCGCTGCTCGACTACATCCGTCGCGCCAAGGTCGCGGCCGGCGAAGCCGGTGGCATCACCCAGCATATCGGCGCGTATCACGTCGAAACGCCGAAGGGCGTGATCAGCTTCCTCGACACCCCGGGCCACGCCGCCTTCACCGCGATGCGCGCCCGTGGCGCCAAGCTCACCGATATCGTGATCCTGGTGGTCGCCGCCGACGACGGCGTGATGCCGCAGACGGTGGAAGCCGTGCAGCATGCCAAAGCCGCCGGCGTACAGCTGGTGGTAGCGGTCAACAAGATCGACAAGTCCGGCGCGGATCCGCTGCGCGTGAAGAACGATCTGCTGGCGCACGGCATCGTGGCCGAAGAATTCGGTGGCGAAACGCAGTTCATCGAAGTCTCGGCCAAGACCGGCCAGGGCGTCGACGAATTGCTTGACGCGATCCTGCTGCAGGCCGAAGTGCTCGAACTCAATGCCGTGTCCGAAGGCCGCGCCACGGGTGTGGTGATCGAATCCGCCCTCGACAAGGGCCGTGGTCCGGTCGCGACGGTACTGGTCCAGGAAGGCAGCCTGCAGAAGGGCGACTATCTGGTCTGCGGCGTGCAGTACGGCCGCGTCCGCGCGCTGTTCGATGAAACCGGCACGCAGGTGCAGGCCGCGGGCCCGTCGATTCCGGTACAGGTGCTCGGTCTTTCCGGCGTGCCCGATGCCGGCGACGATTTCGTGGTGGTGGCCGACGAGCGTCTGGCCAAGGAAGTCGCGCAGCAGCGCGATACCAAACGTCGCGAGTCGCGTCTGGTCGCACAGGCCGGCAACCGCATGGAAGACATCATGGCGCAGATGGGGCAGGGCGGTACGCAGCTCAGTCTGAATCTGGTGGTCAAGGCCGATGTGCAGGGTTCGGCCGAAGCGCTGCGTCAGGCGCTGGTGGGCCTGTCCAACGATCAGATCCGCATCAACATGATCGTCTCTGGCGTGGGCGGGATCACCGAATCCGACGCCAATTCGGCGCTGGCGGCGAAGGCCACCATCATCGGCTTCAATGTCCGCGCCGATGCCTCTGCGCGCAAGGTGATCGACGCCAACGGCCTGGATCTGCGCTATTTCTCGATCATCTACGACGTGATCGATCAGGTGAAACAGGTCGCTTCGGGTCTGCTCGGCGTGGAGATCCGCGAAGAGATCATCGGTAACGCCGAGGTTCGCGACGTCTTTCGCAGCTCCAAGTTCGGCGCCATCGCAGGTTCCATGGTCATCGAAGGCGTGGTCAGGCGGAACAAGCCGATCCGCGTGCTGCGCGACAACACCGTTGTCTTCGAGGGCGAGCTGGAATCGCTGCGCCGCTTCAAGGAAAACGTCGATGAAGTCCGCAATGGCACCGAATGCGGTATCGGCGTGAAGGCTTACAACGACGTGAAGCCGGGCGACCAGATCGAATGCTTCGAGCGCATCGAGGTCCAGCGCACGCTCTGATCCAGGAAAAGAGAGATGGGAGAGAGGAGATGATGCATATGGCATTTGTCCGGGCTTGCGTCTTTCTCGACCTCGAGATGTGTTCCCGTCTCCCGTCTCCCACTTCCCGTCTCCCATGAAAAAATCCTTCCATCGCACCGATCGCGTGTCCGCCCAGCTCCGTCGCGAGTTGGGCACGATCGTGCACGCCATTGTCCGCGTGCACGGTCTGCCGTCGGTCAGCGTTTCCGATGTCGAGGTCACCCGCGACATGGCGCATGCCAAGGTGTTCGTGACCGCGCTGCAGCCCGAACGTGCCAAGGAAGCGATGAAGGGCCTGAAGGAACTGGTGCCGGAAATCCGTCACGAGCTGTCGCGCGCGGTGAAGATGCGGCATACGCCCGAACTGCATTTCCATTACGACGATTCGGTCGACCGCGGCGAGCGCATCGACAACCTGCTGCGCGATCTAAACACCGATTCGTAGGGTAGGCTTCCAGCCCGCCATCGGTAGCGAGCGTGCTCGTGGACATCGAATGATCGAAAGAACTTCGCCCATCGCTTGATGCGATCGTAACGATGGTAATGGTGGGCTAAAGCCCACCCTACACCCCGGCCGATTAGGACATATCATCCACCGATGGCCGCAGCCTCCCGCAAACGTTTCCGCAAACTCGACGGCATTCTGCTGCTCGACAAGCCGCAGGGATTGAGCTCGAATCAGGCGCTGCAGCGCGTACGCCATCTGTTCCGCGCGGACAAAGC